>JAADFJ010000089.1:24498-37506 GCA_013152955.1 Campylobacterota bacterium | reverse complement strand
ATCCATTCCGAACTCGGAAGTTAAGCCCGACGTCGCCGATGGTACTAAGATTCTTGGGAGAGTAGGTTGCTGCCAGGGGGGTATTTATGAAGGGCGGCGTAGCTCAGTCGGTTAGAGCATGCGGCTCATATCCGCAGTGCCAGGGGTTCAAATCCCTTCGCCGCCACCATTAATTACATAACCGACAATATAGATAGTATGTCATATTATGTGTCTAAATTTCAATCAGAGCTTTATAAAAATTTTGATTTTATATATAATCACAGGATCGGTTTAGCGGTTTCCGGAGGTCCTGATTCTGTTGCACTTCTGCTGCTTATGTATTCCGTACAAGAGCTTAGAAAACATCTTGTAGTACTTCATTTTGATCATAAACTGCGTAAAAAATCATCGGATGATCGAACTTTTGTAAAAAATCTGGCGCGAAAATTAAATTTACCTTTTTTAGCAGGTTCATCGGATGTTGAAGCGTTTCACAAAAACAATAAGATGTCCCCTGAAGAATCTGCCAGAATGGTTAGATATAACTTTTTTGAAAATTCTGCAAAGATAATGGACCTGAACTTTATTGCTGTTGCTCATACTGCAGATGATCAGGTAGAAACCGTGCTTCTGAGAATAATAAGAGGCTCCGGACTCGGTGGAATTTCGGGGATTCATGCAAGACGGGGTATTTTTATAAGACCGCTATTATCATTTGTCAGAAAAGATCTAATTGCTTTTTTGGACGAAAACAATCAGGAATATAGAATTGATGAAACAAATAAGGACACAAGATACAGAAGAAATTATATAAGAATAAATATTATCCCCGGCTTGAGAAAATTAAATGCAAATCTGTCCGTAACAGTAAGCAGAAGTGTCAAATATCTAAACGATGAGAACAATTTCATTGACAATGAAATGTTTAAACGCCTGAAATTTTTTAGCAGAAAGACAGATTTCTGGGAAATAACAAGAGACAAATTTTTAAATTTCGAGGAGGTTCTTCAGTTCCGTCTTATAGATTTTTTCTATATGAAGATTACCGGAAGTTTTTATAATCCTCCGTTAAATTTTACTGAGAATGCACTTAGTCGAATAAAAAAGGGCAACGGTGCGGCCTTATATGGAGGTTTTCGAGTATCGGTCAGCTGCGGGTATATTGCTTTTATGAATGAAAAAAACAATTTTTCGATTGATATTGAACTGAATCTGAAAAAGAAGATAAAGATCGGTAATATTGCAATAAAGGCCGATTATGGCAAGAAGCCTGCAAAGTTTCCTCTATATAAATATGAAAAAAAATCAAATAGTCTTTATTTTGATTTGCATAAAACAACGGGAAAGATACACTTAAGGAATGCAGGAGAAGGGGATAGATTTATCCCTTTTGGTATGAGGAATGAAGTAAAGATATCCAGATTCTTGATGAAAAAAATGATACCGGTTTATTTCAGAAAATATATCTATATTCTATATGATGAGCAGGGAATTATTGCAGCCCTGCCTATTCAGATTGATAATAGGGTAAAAGTCGATATGCAAAGCAGAATGATAATTAAAATAAATTGTAGGAATGGGAGTTGAATATGAAAAAAATAGCTGTTACCGGCGCTGCTGGATTTATAGGATCGAATATAGCGAAAAGGTTGGAAAGAGATAATTATGACGTTGTTGCGGCAGACAATTTTTATAGCGGTACATTTAAAAATCTGATAGATTACAAAGGAGACTTTTTTTGTATGGATTTGGTATCGGATGATCTTGACCCGTTTTTCGGATCAGATGCGCTGTTTTTTGAATCGGCTATAACCGATACCACTGTTACTGATCAGGAAAAGATGCTGAAAAATAATTTTGGAGCATTTAGACGAATACTTGAATTTGCCAGAGAGGAACACATAAAGGTTGTTTATGCATCAAGCGCAGCTGTATATGGAAATATAGGTGCTCCAACAAAAGAGAATGTCAAACTTGCGCCTTTGAATGTGTACGGATATTCAAAGCTGTGTATGGATCAATTGGCATCTTACTATGTTCGGAAATATGGTATGGATATTGTCGGTTTGCGTTATTTTAATGTGTATGGTATCGGAGAACAGCATAAAGGGAAATTTGCAAGCATGATATACCAGCTTGCCTGCCGGATGAAAGAGGGAAAGAGTCCGAGAATCTTTACGGATGGAGAACAAAAAAGAGACTTTGTTTCGATTGACGATGTTGTGGAGGCAAATATCAGGGCTTTGGAAACAGAAAATAACGGTGTGTACAATGTAGGTTCAGGTACGGCAACAACATTCAACAGGGTTGTTGAGATTCTTAATGATGCGATGGGTACCGATCTGCTGCCTGAATATTTCAGCTGTCCTTACGATTTCTTTCAGGTTCATACTGAGGCCGAGCTCTCCGAATCGAGACATCTGCTTGGTTATAATCCTAATGTATCGATAGAAGATGGAATTGCCGACTATGTTGAACAATTGGGATTTGCAAAGGCGGTTTAAAGCAATCTAAGTGTTTAAAACTGAGAATAAAAGGTGTATGTGCTGAAAACGTGTTCCGTGCGGTTCTGATATATTAGTGTATGAGTGTCTCTATTAACCGATTAACTGTTATCTTGAACCCCAAATTAACCTTCTTTGAACGGAATTTGCAATATTCTTTGTTGCTGCCTGTAATTTGTGCTTTACCTGCGAATTCGGGACTTAAGATGATCGTTTACCGATTAACAGAAGTGTCCTTAACTAACCGGTTAGTGCCGCAGATTTTAATTTCTGAATCTTACTGTTTGTTCGGCTTCTGCGGAAGCGTTTATTGTGCAGCGGTCTCATAATATGCAATCATTCAGATGTAATCTGTGTCCTCGCAATTGTAATGCAGATCGCTTAAATGGTCAGCTTGGCTATTGCGGGGCAGGGCAGCCGGAAATAGCCAGTTTCTGTATACATAAAGGTGAGGAACCTTCTATTTCGGGAGAGAACGGATCAGGGGCGATATTTTTCTCTCACTGTACACTTTCCTGCAAATTTTGTCAAAATTATCCCATAAGTCAGTATGGTATAGGGAAAGCTGTAAATATAGAACGACTTAGCGAGATAATGCTTATTCTGCAGAAAAGAGGTGCAGGTAATATCAATCTTGTAACGGCTGATCAATATATTCCATGGATTATCCATGCCGTTAGATCTGCCAGGGCAGACGGCCTGCACATTCCAATTCTGTTTAATACAAGCTCGTTTCTCAATGTAGAAGCACTGGAAAAACTTGATGGTATTGTTGATATTTTTTTGGCTGATTTTAAATATTTTGATGAAACTGCTGCAGCTTTTTTGTGCAATACGCTCAGCTATCCGACTTATGCAAAAAAAGCGATTCAAAAAATGTACGAGCTTGTCGGAGCTGTCGGTACTGAATCTTCCGCAGCAACGAGGGGATTAATTATAAGACATCTCGTAATTCCGGGATTTATTGATCAATCTTATAAGATATTAGATTGGATAAAAAAGACTTTCGGCAATCGGGTGCCTATCAGTGTTATGGGACAATATTTTCCTGCCTATAAGGCGGTTGAAATTTCTAAAATAGGCAGGAAGTTAAATAGAAAGGAATATATGAGAGTGGTTCAGAAGGCAAAAAGGCTGCAATTTTCAGGCTGGATACAGAACGAAAACTGTGATATAAATAGAGACGAAAATTTTATAAACTATGGGAGAGAATTATGATAACAATTTTTAGAAAAAACATCAAGCTGCTAAGTTTGGTGATATGGGTCGGTATTTTTGCGTTTGTTGCGGGAGGTGCGGTGCTTTATATGGCAGGTCCCTTCAGCAAAGGAGAAAATATAGCCGTAAGCGTTGGAGATATGAAAATATCTGCCCGTGATTATCAAAAGATTTATAATCATTATTACAAAATATATTCCCGGCTTTTGGGCGGAAAGTTTGACAAACAGATGGCGAAACAGTTGGGCTTTGATAAAGAGATAGAAAACAACATAATTAACAGAGCGGTATTGGTTCTTCAGGCAAAAAAGGACGGAGTCAAAGTTAGCGATACCGATTTAGCTGCTGAAATTGAAAGCAATCCAAATTTTATGCGAGGCGGGCATTTCAGCCGCGATCTTTATGATAATTTTTTGCGCTTAAACAATAAGACAAAAAAAGAGTATGAAGGCGCGCTTAGAAAAGATCTTTTGGTGCGCAAAGAAGCTCAAAAACTTATAGGAAATGTCAATGTTTCCGATAATGAGATAAAATCAGACTATCTTTCCGAGTACGGAAAGAGAAGTTATAGATACATTGTTGTTGATGCTGCAGGATATAAAAAGGATGTAAGGATAAAAAAAGGTGATCTGAAAGATTACTACAATAAATACAAGGAACAGTTCAGAGTACCGCAAAAGGTAGTAATAAAATATATTGATGTAAATATAGGAAATACTGAAAATAGTATAAAGATAACAAAAAAGGAAGAGAAAGAGTTTTATGATGCCCATCCAACACGATTTCTTGTGCCTGCAGTTGTTCATGCCGAACATATTCTGATTGCCAAAGGCAAAGACGGATCATATAAAAATGCTTTCAAAAAGGCGGAAAAAATTTATAAAGAGCTTAAAAAAGGAGCATCTTTCAGTAAACTGGCAAAAGAATATTCAGATGACCCCGGCTCAAGAGCCAGAGGCGGCGATTTGGGGTATATTCAAAAAAATCAACTTGTCAAGCCGTTTGCCGATGCAGCGTTTTCACTTAAAATAGGTGAAATAAGCAAACCGGTCAAAACACAATTCGGCTATCATATTATTAAAGTAATTAGCAGAAAAGAATCGTCTGTAAAAAGTTTTAATGACGTAGCCGATGAGATTGGAAAAAATCTAAGACTCTTTAAAGCGTATCAGAATCTGTTTAACAATGCAGAGAGAGCTCAAATTGCCTGGAAAAGCGTAAAAGGTGATGATAATCTTAAAGGCTATTCCATATTGATTTCAAAACCATTTTCATACAACGGACAATTGTTTGGAGATTATACTCAGAATATTTACAAGAGTGCCGTGATGCTTGCCAAAGGCAAGATATCATCACCTGTTCAGGCTGGTAAAGGGCATTTTATAGTCTTTAAAAAAGATAAGACCATAAAATCATATATACCTGCGTTTGCAACCCTGAAGTCAAAGATCAGATCTGCCGTCATTAAGCTTAAATCTATTCAGATTGCAAAAAATATGGAGAAAAAAGCTGCAAAAATGGCTAAAAAAATAGGTGTATATAAAACCGGAAAGAGATTAAATTTGGCATATAAATCAACAGGTTTGATTTCGGAGGCTGAAATTGAAAACCTGCAGCTTGGATGCCTGCCGCAAAAATTGTTATCGTTAAAAAGTAACGAAATTGCTGTCTGCAGCAACGCAAGTTCGTACAATATTGTTGCTTTTAAAGATAAAAGCAAATTTAATAAAAAAGACTATTTAAGCAAAAAAGAGTTGATAAGGCAGCAGCTTCTGCAGAAAAAGGCATCGGAGATATTGAATAAAAAGATTGTAAATCTGAAGAAAGGCATTGAAATCAAAATCAATAAGAAATTTACAGAAAATATCTGATGTGCTTACTTTATGCGTTAAATAATGTCTTGAGCAGAGTGAAAAGGCGTGCAATGCGGAAAGGATGATGATGCGGCGGCGTGTATTTTTTGTTTTGCCTTTTTGGACGGTTTTTAGCTAATGATTGTGATGTCATGGCATTTCTATTGATCCGTGAATGATCATCTTGAGTCTCAAGTCAGGGTTGTCTTTCAATTGAATCGGCTGCGAACTTATGCTGCCCGTATTTGCATGTTGATAAAACTGAAAACAGTTCAAGGTGCTGCTTGATGTGCGAGGCGAAGAATATAGATCGGATTGTTGCTGTACTATCGAATGAACTGAAAAACTGGAAAGTTCCCGTAGTAACAGAAGTTGCCTGCAGCAGTAATCCTTTCTGGATATTGATATCTACTGTACTAAGTCTTAGAACCAAAGATGCCGCAACCAGAGATGCAACCTTTAGATTAATGAAATATGCCGACACTCCGAAACAACTGGCTGAGTTGGGAGTACCTGTCATTCAGAGACTTATTTATCCTGTCGGCTTTTATAGAGTAAAAGCGAACAACATTGTAAAAATATGCAATATTCTGCACGATGATTACAATGATCTGGTACCGGACAGTTTGACTGAGCTGCTGCGTTTGCCCGGTGTAGGCAGAAAAACTGCTAATCTGGTAATAACAGTAGGGTATAATAAACCTGGAATTTGTGTTGATACGCATGTTCATCAGATATCCAACAGACTCGGAATAGTAAAAACAAAAACTCCATTTGATACAGAAATGGCACTGAGAAACTGTTTGCCAAAAAAATATTGGATACGATTTAATGATCTTTTGGTTGCTTTCGGTCAGAATATCTGTAAATCCGTTTCGCCTTTCTGCTCTGTTTGTCCATTAGGTTCAGAATGTCCTAAAATTGGGATTATCAAGCATAGATAATACTCAATGTGCAGCCATTTTGTAAATTGCTTATGTAGTAATTTCAAATTTTATTAGAATATGATATAGATAACATATTAATATAATAGGCGGTAGTGTAACTTATGACTCTCAGGCTCAAAGATAATCTGAAGCAGCTTTATTACTTTTATGTGGTTGCCGAAGAGGGAAACTTTTCTAAAGCGGCAAACCGTTTATATTTGACTCAACCGGCAGTAACTATGCAGATAAGGAATTTAGAAAAAAGCATAAAAATAAAGCTTATAGCGGATAAGAAAAATTTTCTGCTGACCGACAGCGGTAAGATTTTGATGGGATATCTTAAAAAGGTTTTTGGCGAACTGGACGATGCAGAGCGATCGCTTTTAGAAATAGAGGAAACGCAATCGGAAAAACTGAGAATCGGAATTACCTTTGCTCATTCAAAAACGTTACTTTTTGAAATTCTGAACAAATATAGAATGAAATATCCCGTTTCGCGGATAAAAATTGACATAGACAGCTCTGAAACACTATTTAAAAAACTGCAAAACAGAACACTTGATATTATTGTTATAGGAGAAACATCAGGTCGTATCAGCAAAAAAGAACTTGTAGTCTTGAAACTTGGAAAAGAGGAAATCTGTCCCGTATCGGCACCCAATCATCCCATACAACGAAAGAGAGCAGTTACGATCAACGATATGCTGAACGAAACTATTATAATGAGAGATAACCGATCTGCAACAAGAAAATATATTCAAAACAGATTTAAAAAACTGAAATTACCAATCAGCATGGAATGTGAAAATTCCGATCTCATAAAAAAAATGGTAATTGCAAGCAAAGGTATCAGTTTCCTGTCTATTTCTACAGTAAGAAATGAACTTAATGCCGGAACACTAAAAAAAATAGAGATGAACAGGAATATGAAATTTTTTATGGATATAAAACTGATGCTGTACAAAGAAAAGCACGATAGTCCGAAAATGAAATATTTTATAGAATGTGTCCTGGATTATATAGAGAGAAGTAAAAATGAATAAATGAATACAGCTTATCTTGACATAAAAGGGTGTCTCTCTTAATCTATAGTTACAAATTTTGGCAATAGCTCTGCTATTACTCGCAATTTACGCCTTGACGAGATTTGTCTGAGTGCGACGTACACGCAGGCGGATTTAAACTCTCAACCTAAACGCTTAGAATTAATAGAGGTTTCCTAAAGTTATCTCTTTCAAAATAGAAATATGATTTGCGCAGGGTAGGTTCGTGAGCCGTATCCGAAGTCTGAACCGGGAAATAAAACAGTCTAAAATAATATCTTATTTTCATAAAAAATCTTATATTAACTATAAATTAATTTAACTTGATTTTGTTATCTTTTATCAATACTTTGTAAAAGAGTAATATACCAATGAAAGATAATTTTATTTTTTATAAGGAGGATTTATGAATGTTTTATACGTTCAATATTGGGATATAGATAGATTAAAAGAAGACGAATATTCCTCATTTGTCATAAATAAATACAATCCTGGTGCTAAAGTTGCAGGATTGGAAATTGTCGGCGGATATTATGTCGAGGTGGGCGTGGGTCCATCGACCATTGCATGTTTTACCGCTAATGATTTAAGTACGATAAATGAGTGCGTGCATAATGAGAATTTCATAAATCTGAATAATGAATTGCTGAATTATGTGGATAATAAGAGGAGTTTGCTTGCAATATCGACAGGTAGAATAGATTTAAAAAAGTATAAGATACAGGAGGGAGTATGGAAATGGAATCATTATTATACGGTAAAACCTGAAAAAAAAGAGTCATATCGTGCATTTATAAGAAGAGCAATTGAAATAACAGGCAAAATTGATTTTGTTGAACTTACCGAAGAGTGGCACATTTTGTATGGCGGATTTTCGGATTATCTGCTTGAGATGAGTTTTAAGGATCCTTATGACATAGCAAGATTAATGAACAATGAAGATTTTAGGGAAATGGAAAAGCTTTTAAAAAAGGAGATTATAACTGATTATTCAAGTAAGATTTTGCGTTCGACAGAAAGATTTGAAAAACCGAGATGGATAACGTTTTAATTAATCACATTATATGAATCTAATAAGGCGCAAAATGAGTGAAAAAAGGGGGGAAAAATGGCGAAGAAGTTTTTAGATCCGCATGAAGTAAAACCGATTTTGGGAACAGAGGGGTGGGAAGAGATGTATCCTTTTTATTATCAGTTTTCAAAGACAGATAAAGAAAGGATGGAGTATGAGAGCAGCCAGTTATGGTTTTATGACGGGCTTCACTATCCGGAACCTCACTATCCGTTTGATCTTATATGGGACGAAGCATGGTATCTGGCATTATCTCAATACAATACGAGAGTTTTTATGGTGCCTCCTGCAAAAGGCATAGATCACAGAATTGTCAATGGATATGTTTATATAACTCCTGTCGGAATCACAGATCCGAAGGAGATCGAGTCAAGAATTCCGCTGTTTCAGAAAAGGGCAGGGTATTATTATGAAAACTGGGACAAGATCTACGATAAGTGGGTCGATAAAACAAAAGAACTTATAGCCGAACTTGAGAATATTTCTTTTCCGGATCTGCCGGAAATAGAGGATGAAAGCATCGTATTCGATAGCAGCGGTTTAAGCAGCGGATATAATCTTGGTATAAAATATGATGAGCTGATAAACATGGGATTCAAGGTCTGGCAGTATCATTTCGAGATGCTCAATCTCGGATACGCTGCTTATGTGACTTTTATCAACACTGCAAACGAAGTATTTCCAGATATTCCGATGCATAATCTTACAAAAATGGTATCAGGCATTGATACTGTTATGTATAGACCCGATGAGGAACTGATTAAACTTGCCAAACTCGCAATTACACTTGGAATCGATCCGGTTATAGCGTCGCAAAAAAAATTTGATACTCTCGCTGAAGAGCTAAAAAAAAGCGATAAAGGAATAAGCTGGCTGGATGCACTTGAAAGGGCAAGATATCCGTGGTTTTATATATCTACCGGAACAGGATGGTATCACCATCATATAAGCTGGAATGATAACCTTGATATTCCGCTCTCGTCAATCAATATGTATATTGAAGTCATCAAGGACGGCAAAAATCCGTCGCGATCAACAGAGAAATTGATAAAAGAGCGCGATGAAACCGTAGAAAAATATATAAACCTTATAAAAAACGAAGATCAGCGAAACGCTTTCGAGGAAACACTTAAAATAGCAAGAAGAGTCTTTCCTTATGTGGAAAATCACATGTTTTATGTAGAGAATTGGTTTCATTCGGTATTCTGGAGAAAAGTAAGGGAATTGGCAAAGATTTTCGTGAACAACAAAATAATAGATGATGTTGAAGATGTTTGGTATTTAAACAGATTTGAGGTAAAATCTCTGATAGATGATCTGGTACGCGCATGGGCAACCGGCATTATACCTGCCGGAAGAACATATTGGCCTGAGAAAATTAAAAACCGTAAAGTTATAATAAAAAAGTTTCAGGAATGGACTCCGCCGCCTGCATTGGGGACGCCGCCTGAGGTTGTAAACGAACCGTTTACCATAGTGCTGTGGGGCGTTACTACAGGTGTTCTAAAGAACTGGCTTCGTTCACTTGAAGGCACAACTTCTGAAAATATAACCGAGCTTCAGGGATCTCCGGGATCGGCAGGCATAGTTGAAGGAAAAGCGAGAGTTATCAGAACGGTTGAGCAGTTAGATCAGCTCGAAAAGGGTGAAATTATGGTGGCACCTACTACATCACCAAGCTGGGCACCTGTCTTTACAAAGATTGCAGGAGCGGTTACAGATGTCGGAGGACCTATGTGCCATGCAGCTATAGTTTGCAGGGAGTACGGACTTCCTACTGTGGTTGGAACCGGAAATGCTACCGCAGTTATCAAAACAGGTGATCTGATAAGAATCAATGGCAATGAAGGAACAGTTGAAATAATTGAACACAGATGAACTGTAGGCAGGGAAGTATATGAGGGAATTAAATCAGCTGTACACTATTTGGTATGATGAACTGCGGGGCGGTGATTATGAATTAGTAGGTAAAAAAAATGCAAATCTCGGAGAGATGATGCATGCCGGAATTCCTATTAGTCCCGGCTTTGCAATAACTATTCACGCAAACGACAGTTTTATAGAAAAAACAGGCATACGCTCAAAAATTGAGACTCTTGTGAAGAAGAACGGTGAAGCTACTGATGAAAACATAAAAAAACTCAGCAAAACTATTATGAGCGAGATCGAATCAGCTGACATTCCATCGGAAATCGAAGAGGATATTTTGGAAAATTATCATAAATTGTGCAAAAAATGCAATCTCGATGCTGTTCCTGCGGCGGTAAGATCAAGCGGCGGAGTGAGTATGCCGGGTCAGATGGAGACGTATCTCAACATCAGAGGTGATAAAGACCTTATTCGCTATATAAAAAAATGCTGGTCAAGCTCGTACAATGTGGAAGCGATCCATTACCGTGTCAATAGAGATATGAGTGTATTGTTTAATATTGGCGTGGGTATTCCAAAGATGGTTCACTCAAAGGTATCGGGAGTTATCTTTACGCTGAACCCCATCAACGGAGATTTTTCTAAAATCTCCGTTGATGCAAGCTATGGGCTGGGTGAAGCCATAGTTTCAGGTCTCGTTACTCCCGACACATATCTTATTGATAAAGTTACACTTGAGTTAATAAAGACTAAGATAGGCAGCAAAGAGATAAAATGCGTATACGAGGCAGACGGGAGTGACATAAAAAAGGTAGATGTAGACAATGAACTCAGAAAAAAATCTGCCTTGACAAATCAGGAACTGGCATATTTGGCTGAAACTGCAGTAAAGATAGAAAACTACTACGGTAAAGCATATGATATAGAGTTTGGGATAGATGAAGATCTGCCGTTTCCTGAAAATGTGATTGTGCTTCAGGTTCGTCCTGAATCGATCTGGAATAAGAAAAAGGATATGTCGGGTAAAATAGGTAAACCTGCAGATGTCATGAATATAATATTAAACAATCTTATTAGCGGCATAAAAGCCGGTTAGACGGGAGGATTTCTTGGATTTACGAGAGTTTATAAAAAAATGTGAGAAGGCGAATGAGTTGAAAAGAGTAAAAAAAGAGATTGATTGGAATCTGGAGCTTTCTCATGTATCGATTGTGAACGATGAGAAAGATAGATATGCATTGTTGTTTGAAAATGTAAAAGATTACAAAAACCCTGTTTTAACAGGTGCGTTTTCATCTAAAGAACGCCTTGCGATAGCACTTGGAATGAAGCCCGGAACCAGTATGTGTGAGATGTCCCGTGAATGGATGAAACTGTCGACAAAGAAACATATTCCACCTGTGAAGGTAAAAACCGGACCGATATTGGATAGAATCGTGGAAGGCGGCAATGTGAATCTGTTCGATTTCCCGGTTCCTTTTATGTATCCCGGAGACGGCGGACGATTTATCGGCACAACGCACTATCTTGTGACAAAAGATCCTGAAACCGGATGGGTCAACTGCGGAACATACAGGATGCAGATTCTTGATGAAAAAAGCTGCGGAATACAGATAATCAAGGGTAAGCATGCCGATTTCATGTTAAAAAAATACCAGAAGATGGGGAAGAAGATGCCGGCTCAAGATGCCGGCTCTTATGGTTATCGGCGGCGATCCGCTCGGATTTTTAACCGGATCTGCTCTGATTTCTGCAGGTGTATCGGAGTTTGACATAATGGGAACATTGCGAAAGGAACCGATCGAAATTATCGAATCCGAATATACAGGTCTTCCATTTGATAAAAATGCGGAAATTGTATTGGAAGGTGAAATTGAAACAGATCCTGAAAAATTCAGGCAGGAAGGGCCGCTGGGCGAATATACAGGCTATTATTCGGGCAAAAAAAGTGATGAATGGCCGAAACCGTGGCTTGATGTCAAAAGAGTCTATACGAGAAGCGATTACATATTCTGGTCAACAATGGTAGGAAAACCGATTACAGATACGCACATGATTCAATCGTTAAACAGGACTGCAACTTTATGGACGGATCTGGAAACTATGAAGATACCTGGAATTCAGTCGGTTTATATTCCTCCCGAATCAACAGGAAGATTTTGGGCGATAGTTTCCGTAAAACAGATGTATCCGGGGCACGCTAATCAGATAGGAACGGCAGTCATCTCTACGACAACAGGGCATTACGGCTTAAAGGGGGTCATTGTTGTTGATGATGATATATCTGCCGATGATTGGGACAAAGTGTTCTGGGCATTATCTGTGAGATTTGATCCCAGAAGGGATACACAGATTATCAACAGAGGCAGATCTACTCCTCTGGATCCAGCGCTTCCGATTGAAAATAGAGAAATAGTTTCAAGAATTATAATGGATGCCTGCGTACCGTATGAATGGAAAAGAAAGCCGAAGGAGATTTTTCTGGATAAAAAAACCGCGGAGGTTGTAAGAAAAAATTGGGATAATTATGGAATTTGAAAC
>JAADFJ010000089.1:0-24467 GCA_013152955.1 Campylobacterota bacterium | reverse complement strand
ATGAAAAGGATAATAGTTGGGATATCGGGAGCATCGGGAGTGATATACGGAATAAGAATGCTTGAGGTATTGAGCAGCGAAGAAGTTGAGGTGCATCTGATTGTTACAGAAGCGGCAAAAAAGATAGCAGGATATGAACATGATATCACTTATGAGAAGATCAAATTATTGGCTAAATTTTGCCATTCAAACGATGATATCGCTGCGCCGATTGCAAGCGGATCGTTTGCCACAGAAGGAATGATCATTGTACCATGCTCGATAAAAACATTATCGGGCATTGCAAATTCATACAGCGATAATCTTATGATAAGGGCAGCCGATGTGTGCCTGAAAGAAAGAAGGAAATTGATACTTATGGTTAGAGAAACACCGCTTCATCTCGGGCATATCGAACTTATGGCAAAGGTTACCAGAACCGGCGGTATAATTGTTCCTCCGGTTCCGTCATTTTATCATAAACCGAAAAGTATAGATGACATAATTAATCAGACGATCGGCAAGATTCTCGATCTATTCGGTATAGATCATAATCTGTTTAAGAGATGGGAATAGAACTGTTTTCGGCTTACTGTTTTGTATGTTGATTTGGCTGGTAAAACAGCTTTACGGACAGAATCGAGTTTAATTTGAATGGAAGCACATTTTCGATAATGCTATATATGGAAGACATAGAAAGAACTATTAGCTGATGTTACGCACTAAACGCAGTTTCAGCAAAAAGAGAAAGCGTTAGATACAAGGAAGGTTCTTGCCGGCGTAGCTGCAGCTACGCCGGCAAGGTTCCGACGCAGTAGATAATGTTTTATCTTTTTGCCCTTCGGGTGGCATAGTAACGCATAATTGCTGTGTTAGTGTAACTTGAAGCAGCCGGCTGCTTCTGCGTTACACTGCCTTGCACTTATACGCTACTATTGCCACTGCAGCTGCGCTTAGTGCGTAACATCAGCTATTAAGGAGAAATTAATTTATGAGGACTGTTAGATATACCGACAAGATGATTAATGAGTTTATTGACAATGGTTACTGGACAGACGAGACATTTTACGAGTTTTGGGAGAAAAATGCTGAAATAATACCGGATAAAACGGCATTGGTTGATTCTGTCTGCAGATTGACATGGAAAGAGGCAAAAATCATGATAGACCAAATTGCAGCGAACTTTATAAAACTCGGGCTGCAAAAGGATGATAGAATTATAGTTCAGACTCCAAACACCGTATATGGACTTTTGGCACGAATAGCATCTGAACGTGCAGGACTCATATCGCTTTCCGTTTATCCGTATTTGAGACAGAAAGAGCTTGATTTTATGCTTGATAGAACCCATGCAAAAGCCGTCGTGATTCCTCATATATATCGCAATTTTGATTATCTTAAGATGTTTGAAGAATTAAGCCGCAAGCATAATTCGATAAAATTGATCTATCTGCTTGATCATGACTACCATGATAAAGATAAAAAGATTTATTCATTGATAAAAATCACGCAATCCAACGACAAGATAAACTTTGATGAATTAAAAAACAGACGTTTCAATCCGTTTACCGATGCAGCTTTACTTACATCTACAAGCGGCTCAACCGGCCTTCCTAAGATGGTTGAGTGGAATATAGCGCCGAGACTGTGCACATCCAAGGCACGAACCGAACTATGGAAATTGACAAAAGATGATACCGTCATGGCAATTGCACCGCATGCCGGAGGAGCAGGCGGAACACTTACATATTTTGCGGCACCTATAGTCGGCGCAAAAATAGTACTGCTTGAAGAGTTTTCTCCTGATGCTGCACTGGAAACCATAGAACGAGAGCGATGTACGGCAATTGGAGTGGTGCCGACGCATATCGTTCGTATGCTGGCTGCAGATATTGAAAAATACGATTTATCATCACTGCGGTTTATCAGATCGGCAGGCGGGTATCTGTCTCCTCAAATAGCAGTTGAGGCTGAAAGAAGAATGAACGCTGTCATAACGAGTGATCTTGGAACTCAGGATGTAGGATCAATATCGGGATGCAGTGTTGATGACACACCTGATATAAGAAGAAGAACGGTCGGAAGGCCGCTTCCCGGCAATAAAATAAGGATTCTAAACAGTGAAGGCGCTGTGCTGAAAGACGAGGTAGGTGAACTCTGGTTCAGGGGACCCAATTCACCTGCAGGATACTACAGAGATATTGACGCAACTATGAAGGTTTTTGATCCTGACGGATGGGCGACAACAGGTGATCTTGTCAGGTTTGACAATGACAATCTGTGGATAATGGGTAGAAAAAAAGATATGATAATCAGAGGCGGGCAGAATATTTACCCTCCCGAAATCGAAGGTTTACTTAATGAGCATCCGGCGATTGCCAGTGTGTCGGTTATCGGAATTCCCGATGTAGAGTACGGAGAACGAGCGGTTGCCTTCGTTGTACCCCAAAAAGACGCTGTAATCTCACTCAATCAAATTAAAGATTTTCTAATTGCTAAAAAAGCGGCAAAATATAAGATTCCCGAATATCTTGAAATTATTGATACTTTTCCGACGGTTGGTGATTCGGGAAAAGTAAATAAAGCTGCCTTGAGAAAAGAAGCAGACATTAAGTTCAATGGCTGATCATTCGATTGTAAAAAAGACCGAATTATTTATTGAAGAGGTATGCAGGCCTGAAACAGGATTCAATCAGCAGGGGAAAAACTTTTTAAAACATCTCAAAATGACAAAATTGTATGCAGAAAAACTTCATAAGCATGAAACCGGAATATCTGCCGATGATGCACTTCTTGTGGCTTCACTGATGCACGATATCGAGAGGGCTTTTATTAAAGATAAAAATGCCTACAACAAGATGTACAGCAAAAAGAAGGACGGGTTTAGAAATAAACAATTTTTAGAATATCATCAGAAACTAAGCGCCGAGATTGCCTCACGGTTTTTATTTGAGAACGGAATGGATCAATCGTTTGTCGAAAAGGTCTGCAAGATGATAAGAAATCATGAGACCGGCGGAGATTTTGAAACAAACATATTAAAAGATGCGGATAGCCTTGCATTTTTTGAGACCTACATAGATTTCTTTTTAACAATTCAGGTGAAACGAACATCTAAAGAGATGGTTGCGGACAAACTTGATTGGACATACAACA
This sequence comes from Campylobacterota bacterium, assembly GCA_013152955.1. Lineage (GTDB taxonomy): Bacteria > Campylobacterota_A > Desulfurellia > JAADFJ01 > JAADFJ01 > JAADFJ01. Next base: position 21,332 of record JAADFJ010000089.1, on the reverse strand, counting down.
GAATAACATTTAATTATGCCAGAGAGCTCGCATCCGAATTTATATACAAATATAAGCACATTAGCTGCAAATCTTTATAATAACAGAGCTGTTTATTATGCAGCGGTCTCATTATTATATACAAAATGATGTTGACTGGAATCGAAGATGGTTTATTATTAATAAACAGGATGGTTCGAGCAGTCGCCTCAAATGAGGAGGAAAGTCCGGACTCCCGAAGGGAAAGCGCTGGGTAACTCCCAGGAAGATGCCGCCAAAGCGGTCTCTTACGGAAAGTGCAACAGAAAATATACCGCCTGCAAAGCAGGTAAGGGTGAAAAGGCGAGGTAAGGGCTCACCAGATAAGGAATAATCTTTATGCTTTGTAAACCCCGCTTGGAGCAAGACGAAATAGGGAAATAGTGGTATCCCCTTCTGCCGATTATTTCCGGGTGCGTCGCTTGAGGTTGTCGGAAACGGTAACCCTAGATAAATGACTGCTGCCGCAACAGGTACAGAATCCGGCTTATAGAACCATCCTGAGAGCAACGTGGAGCTGCAAATAATTTATGAAAAGACTGATTCCCTATTTTCTTTCATTTTCTATACATTTGTTGATATTTGCTCTCCTTGTCATACTCGTAAAGACGAACGATAAGCATCATTTAACAGCTGATAAACCTATAATTGTCGATGTAGTAACAGCAGCAGCTAAAGACAAAGATACAATTGTCAGCCGGAATGTAGTTAAAAATCTTAAGAAGGTATCCACTCGGAACAGGCTTTCGGCCGGACCGTTGACAGCAAAAAAAAGATACAAAACCGTGCAGCCGAAGGGTTATGATGATATTTCCCGCAGAAATACTAAAAAAAATAACCCAGGCTTGTTAAATAGTAAAATAGGTCATGTCGCAGCATTGCAGAAAAAGAAGCCGCAAATTTATGTAAATAAAAGAAAAGAAAGTAAAAGAGCCGAAACAATTCATGTTGCTTCAATAAACCACAACTCAATTCTGAATACATCCGCAAAACATCAATCAGGATCTAAAGCGCTATATTCTGCCGCTGCTGTCACAAAAGGAATTAAAACAGGTTCCGGAAGTTTCAAAAGAGAGGCTGCGGTATCGATAGCTACCAAGGATTATAGATATGCGTCATATATGGCTCATATCAAGCGGCAGGTTGAATCGGTTTGGATATACCCGGAAGAGGCAATCGAAAAAGGTGAGACAGGCGTTCTGTTTCTGTTTTTTGTCATAAATCGAAACGGATCATTAAAAAATATAAAACTTATAAATTCTTCAGGACGCGAAATTCTTGATAATGCTGCCATTAATGCATTGAAAGATGCCGCTCCTTTTCCCGCTCTTCCTAAAAGACTTAATATAGACAGACTGAAGGTTTATGCTTCCTTTCAATATAATATCTCTTTTGATACTAATATAAATTGAAACCTTGACATCTGTCGGCTAAAGCCTATATTTTGGTCCAAATTCAAACAGGAGGTGCAATATGGCATTAGTAGAATGGAGACCGTTTGAGGAAATTGGCACTCTTCACGAAAAAATCAACAAACTGTTTGATAATGTATCGGGAAAAGAGGCCAAGGATGAGAGTTCTTTTTTGCCGGCTGTGGATATTTATACCGAGGGTAACAATTTGGTTATCGAAGCTGAAATTCCGGGTATTGACAAAAAGGATATTGACCTGAAAGTTGAAGATAATGTTCTTACTATAAGAGGCAGGAAAGAGTTCAAGAAGGAGGAAAAGGGAGACAACTATTACAGAGTTGAACGGTCATACGGTTCATTTGTAAGATCTTTTATGATTCCTGACAACATAGACAAAGAGAGCATCAAGGCGGAATATAAGAAAGGTGTACTCAAGCTGATCTTACCCAAAAAACCTGAGGCTCAGTCTAAAAGCATTCCCATAGAGGTTCAATAAAAAACAGAGTCGGAGGCAGGCACAGTCTTGCCTCTGACTTATGAGGAAAACTTATGAATTTTGAAAATTTTACCGTAAAATCCAAAGAAGCTGTAAAAGCCTCCGAATCGTTGGCGTCTCAAAAAGAACATCAGGAAATAGGCATCTATCATCTTTTGTATGCCCTTCTGAGCGACAGATCAGGTCTTATTCTTTCATTGATTCAGAAAATAGGAACTAAACCTGATATGATCTTAAACAGGATTGAAGATATTTTGGAGAGACTGCCAAAGGTAAGCGGTGCTGCACAATATATCTCGGCTGATCTGAAAAAGGTGTTTGAGCAATCTGAAAAAATTGCTAAAAGAATGAAGGATGAATATATAAGCGTTGAACATCTTTTTTTGGCTCTGCTTGAAAACAACGAAATAATGGGTCTGTTAAGTAATTTTGGCATCAACAGCAATGTGGTCATTGAGGCGCTCAAAGAGTTGCGGGGAGATGCTCAGGTTACAGATGAAAGACCTGAAGACAAATATCAAGCGTTGAAACGATATGGTAATGATATAACTACTCTTGCCAGAGAAGGAAAACTTGATCCGGTAATCGGCAGAGATGATGAAATAAGAAGAACGATACAGATACTTTCAAGAAGGACGAAAAATAATCCGGTTCTAATAGGTGAACCGGGTGTGGGTAAAACTGCCATAGTTGATGGTTTGGCCATTAGAATCGCCTCGGGAGATGTTCCTGAAAGTATTAAAGAAAAAAAAGTCATTGCTCTTGATATGGGCAGTTTGATTGCCGGCGCAAAATACAGAGGTGAATTTGAGGATCGCCTTAAGGCTGTTATGAAAGAAGTGATCTCTTCCGATGGAAGAATTATTTTATTTATTGACGAACTGCATACAGTAGTGGGCGCAGGTTCTGCTGAGGGTTCCGTGGATGCCTCAAACATGCTTAAGCCGGCTTTAGCAAGAGGTGAACTTCGCTGCATAGGAGCAACTACGCTCAATGAATATAGGAAATATATAGAAAAAGATCCGGCTCTTCAGAGAAGATTCCAACCGGTCATGGTCAATGAACCTTCTGTGTCCAGTACGATAAGTATACTCAGAGGTTTGAAAGAAAAATATGAGGTATATCACGGAGTCAGAATATCTGATCCGGCCATAATTGCAGCAGCTAATTTATCATACAGATATATTTCAGATCGATTTCTGCCGGATAAGGCTATTGATTTGATTGATGAGGCGGCTTCGCAGCTTAAAGTTGAGGTCGAAAGCCAACCGCAGCTGTTAGATGATATAAAAAGAAAAATTATACAGCTCAAAATTGAAGAAGTAGCCTTAAAAAAAGATCTGGATCAATCAAGCAAGGAAAGATTGCGTAAAATTGGAGATCAGCTTAAAAACCTTTACGGAAAGGAAAAGGAACTTGAAGCGCAATGGAAACTTGAAAAATCCCTGATAAATGAATCCGGAGCCCTTAAAAATCAGATTGATGAAATAAAAACAGAGATTGAGCTTGCCAAACGCAAAGGAGATTTCGAGACAGCAAGTAAGCTGAAATACGGAAAACTTCCCGAGATAACAGAGAAGTTAAATAAAATGCATAAAAGACTTTCGGAAATACCTGAAGAAAACAGGCTTCTGAAGTTAGAGGTGACAGATAGCGAAATTGCAAAAATTGTTTCAAAATGGACAGGTGTTCCGGTTGGCAGAATGCTTGAATCTCAAAAAGAAAAACTTTTAAAAATGGAAGAGCGGATCAAAAGTCGTGTTATTGGGCAGGATGAAGCCATTATAGCCGTTTCCAATGCGATAAGACGTTCAAGATCCGGATTGTCCGATCCCAGCAGACCTATCGGCTCGTTTCTATTTTTAGGTCCTACGGGAGTTGGTAAAACAGAACTTGCAAAAGCACTCGCTGAGTTTCTATTTGATGATGAAAAATCAATTATACGTATAGATATGAGCGAGTATATGGAAAAATTTTCTGTCTCAAGACTTACCGGAGCTCCTCCCGGATATGTTGGATATGAAGAAGGAGGACAGCTTACCGAAGCCGTTAGGAGAAAGCCGTATTCGGTGGTTCTTTTAGATGAGATAGAAAAAGCGCATCCCGATGTATTCAATATTTTACTTCAGATATTGGATGACGGCAGGTTAACCGATTCAAAAGGTGTAACTGTAGACTTTAGAAACTGCGTAATAATAATGACAAGTAATTTTGCAAGTGATATAATGCTCAGCTCCATAGATTCAAATATAGAATTTAGCCTGGTTGCCGAAAAGGTGAAGAATGAACTGAAAAAACAACTCAAACCTGAATTTATAAACAGAATAGACGAGATAATTGTTTTTCATCCGCTGACAAATGAAATGCTTGAAAAAATCTTAGATATTATGCTTTCTGAAACTGCCGAAAAGCTAAACAAGCGGGGCATAAAGATAAATATCGGCAACGACGTAAAACGGTTTCTTGTTATGCGCGGATTTGATCCTCAATTTGGAGCTAGACCGCTGCGCCGGGTTATTCAAAATCTTGTCGAAAACGGACTTGCAAAAGCGCTGCTTGCCGGAAACTTTACAAAGGGCGACACGATCACAGCTTCCATAGATAATGACAAAATAGTGTTCGGAAAAGATTAGTTATCTATCTACTAATCCTTCAATAACTTATCTTATCAGGCAGAACAGGAGCATGTTGTGTATGATAAAATGACCGGCAGTAACTATGAAATAGTTTTTTTGAGATAGGGCAGGTCATGATGATTGTTTATGGATTAATAGAGGTGCCTTTAGTATCGTTTTTCGATATTTATTTGATTCGCAAGCGGTTTACCGGCATATAGATTTGTAATATTTTCAAGTGCTTCACGATAACAGTCTCTCATTCCTTCATAGGTGAGTCCGCCGCAGTGAGGTGAGATAATTACATTGTTAAGCGTATGAAAAGGAAATTTAGATGGCAGACAAGCCTGATCTCCCGATGCGGGATAGTTGTACCATACATCAATGCCTGCTCCTTTTAAATGACCATCTTTAAGCGCGTAATAGAGAGCTTTTTCATCGACAATCGGTCCGCGTGCGATATTTATTAGAATTTTATTTTTCATCTTGTCTAATTTATCTTTATCTATCATGCCGCGGGTTAGATGCGTAAGAGGAACAGCGATAAAGATGAAATCAGAATTCTCAATCAATTGATCAAGCTCGTCGGCTGCAAACAGTTTATCTATAATATTCAGATACTGTTCTTCTATTCCGGGAGTTCTTTTTAGGACATTAACATTCATTCCCATGCATCTGCACAATTTCGCGATCTGTTTTCCAATTCCTCCAAATCCTATTATTCCGGCTGATTTTCCTCCTATGTGAACAGTTTTCCTCTTGTCTGTTAAAAGATTGTGCCAGATTCCTTTGGTTAAGTCCCGGTGATTTACCACAATCTCTTTGGCAACTGCAAGCATTAGTGCTATTGCATGTTCTGCTGTTGCTGCGCTGTTGCCATGAACGTTGCAGATAGGAATTTTTTTTATATTTAGTTTATTTGAAATTTGATTTACGCCAACAACTGGAATTTGAATCAGTCTTAACTGTTTGGCATTGTCTATTATTTCCTGACTGACATTAAATGTGAGAAAAACAGAAGCGTTTTTAATTTTTTGCTTGATCTGTTCATTGGTGCCGGCGAAAATTACCTTTCTGTGAAGTGAGGGATATTCATCGTTTAAAATTTGTTTTAATAGCTCAATATCTCCAAAATTTGTATTTATGACTATCATTTATAAATAACCAAAATCATTTTATACATCAGCCTCCTCCAGAAAGTATATTTTAACATACCTTCAATGTTAGACTTTATTCCGAAATATGTCAATTTTTAGAACTTATTGGTTAACAAGAATTGCCATTAAATTTAAAGATGATTCTTCGCAGGTGATGCGTATAAGACTTAGCAGTAATTCGATCTCTTTATGCCGATATTTGGCAATTTTTTAGATTCAAGCATAATCGCTCCGTTTTTAATTTTTTTGAAAAGACTGCTTGCGTTGAAATTATCTTAAAGCTTGCTATACTAATTTAATAACTGATGTTACGCACTAAACGCAGTTTCAGCAAAAAGAGAAAGCGTTAAATACAAGGAGGGTTCTTGCCGGCGTAGCCGCAGCTACGGCGGCAAGGTTCCGACGCAGTAGATGATGCTTTATCTTTTTGCCCTTCGGGGGCATATTAACGCATAATTGCTGTGTTAGTGTAACTTGAAGCAGCCGGCTGCTCCTGCGTTACACTGCCTTGCACTTATACGCTACTATTGCCACTGCAGCTGTGTTTAGTGCGTAACATCAGTTAAAAATAAAGGGGGATTGCATGAAAAAGATTTCAGCATGGGCAGTAGCGATAGTTATTGGTTTCAGTTTTATTTTATTCAGTGTAAACAAGGCAAATGCGAAGGCGAAATACACGATAAACCTTGGCATAGTTACAACTACGAAAACTTTTCACTATAAAGCTGCAGCAAAATTTAAACAAATTGTTGAGAAAAAAAGCGGAGGAGCGATAAAAGTTATCATCCATCACTCCGGTTCCGTGGGAGATGAAACAAGCATCCTGCAGCAGCTTCAATTGGGTGTTCTTCAAGCAGGAGTTATAACTGCCGGTCCTATAGATAAGTTCGTTCCTGCGATAAAAGCGATAGAATTTCCATTTATCTTCAGAAATTTTAGCGATGTTGACAGAATATTGGACGGTAATATAGGCAAGGGAATTTTATCAAAATTCAGAGATGCGAATCTTATTGGTTTTCATTTTCTGGAGAACGGCTTCAGAAATTTGACGAACTCGGTAAGGCCTGTACATAGTGCAAAAGATGTCAAAGGGCTTAAAATTAGAGTGATGAACAGCCAGTTTCAGATCGCAATATGGCGCGCAATCGGTGCTAATCCGACTCCGATGCCATGGCCTATATATACGCAGTTGTCGCAGCATGTAATTGACGGTCAGGAAAACCCATTGGCGGTTATCTATCAATATAAGCTGTATGAAGTTCAAAAATATCTCTCTCTGACTCATCATGTCTATTCCGCTCTTGTTTTTGTGGGCAGCAAATCATTCTATGATAGTTTGCCGGAGAAATACCAAAAACTTCTCTATAGTGCAGCAAGAGATGCATCAATATATGAGAGAAAATTAAATAGAAGCAAGGTGAATTTTTTCCTCTCTGAATTAAAAAAGCATGGAATGATTATAGATATGCATCCTGATATTGCCTCATTTAAGAAAAAAGTTATGGGTCTTAGAGCCGGATTTAAGGGTGATGCAAAACTATATCTTGATATGATTCTTGACGCATCAAAATAGCATTATTGCCATAGAATCGACTGTACTGTCTTTTCAGAAAATTGAGAAAGAGAAGGATGTGGTGTCGAGAGCAATAACAGAGCATGTGTTTTTATGCTGAACTTAATGGTGCCTCTATTAATTCTGAGTGTTTCAGATTGAGAGCCCAAATCAATCTCATCAAGGTGCAAATTGAAGGTAGTGGGGAGCAGGGCTATTGTCGGGATTTGCAGCAGAGGAAGCCTGTCTGCGTGCGGACACGCACAGGCAGGCGGATTTGGGGTTTGAGATAATAGTTTGTGGATTATATAGAGATGCCCTTAAATATTGTTAATTTTCTGCACGGATAATCCATTGTGAGAAATGTGTCGGCTGTATTTAACCGATTAAGCGGCGATATTGATAAAGTGATTTCAATTATCGTTGTTTTGATGATGATTTCATTATCCGCACTTTTGGGGATCGCTGTATTTTTCAGATATATCTTGAATGATTCCATATACTGGTCGGGAGAAGTATCGAGATATATGCTGGTGTGGCTTTCTTTCTTGGGATCTGCGGTTGCGTATAAGAGAGGAAGCCATATAGGCATAGATCTTATTGGGTCTCGTTTTCCTTCGGCAAAAAGGATAATAAGGTATTTTATATTGGCAGCAATACTGCTTTTCTGGATAGTTATTCTTATCGAAAGTATAAAACTTGAGCAGCTCTATTATCATCAAAAAACTTCAACGCTTAACATTCCTTTCAGCTTTCCGTTTGCAGCTCTGCCTATTGCCGCTTTGATTTGGATTATACATATAATCTCTGATATTCTTAAAGATATTGTGAAAGCATGATAATACTCATTCTGTTTCTTATTGTTATGATAATACTCGGTTTTCCAATAGCCTTTGCAATTGGAATTTCAACTGCTTTAGTGTTTTTGCTGCATTCTATGCCGATAGTGATGCTTGCGCAGAGGATGTTTGGAGGAATAAATTCCTATATGTTGCTTGCGGTACCCTTGTTTATGTTTGCCGGTGCTCTTATGGACAAAGGCGGATTATCCAAGAGAATCGTTGATTTTGCAGAGAGCGTGGTGGGTTTTCTTCCCGGAGGTCTTGCCATAGCCGGTATTATGGCAAGCATGCTTTTTGCGGGTATATCAGGATCTGCCGCCGCCGATTCTGCTGCAATTGGATCGGTTATTATACCGTCAATGAAGAAAAGCGGTTATAAGGCGCCTATGGCGGCGGCAACAATAGCATCTGCGGGTTCAATGGGCGTAATAATACCGCCAAGTATTCCGATGATTATTTACGGATTTATTACAGGGATTTCGATAGGAAAACTTTTCGTGGCAGGGATCCTGCCGGGTATTCTTATCGGAATATCCCTTTCTGTAGTGGCATTTCTATTGTCTATCAAATCCGACATGGGAGGCAATAAAGAAAAAAAAGGATTTAATGCTGCCGAAATCAAAGACAGTTTCAAGAGAGCTGCTTTGGCAATGGGCGCTCCTATCATAGTAGTAGGAGGAATTTTGGGAGGTATTTTCACGGCGACCGAATCCGGAGCAATTGCCGTCATATATTCATTTATTGTGGGGAAATTTTTTTACAAACATCTTCAATGGAAAGAAGTATACGATGCTGCATTGTCAAGTGCCGTAACAAGCTCGGTAATTTTGCTGATTATATCTGTGGCCACCATCTTTTCATGGTATCTTTCGATCAACAATGTTCAGATTGCAATTTCGCATTTCTTGAATTCGATGGCAACAGGAAAAATCATGGTTCTTCTCATGATCAATTTTTTTCTATTATTGATGGGAACTTTTGTTGAAACTACCGCATCGCTCATTCTGTTTGTTCCTATTGTAGCGCCCATTCTGGCGTCAATAGGCATAGACCCGTTGACTTCAGGAGTCATTGTGGTAACAAATCTTGCAATAGGAATGCTTACGCCGCCTCTTGGAATCTGTCTGATTGTTTCAGGCGCAATTGCAGAATGCAGTATACTTCAGGTTTCAAAGGCGGCTATTCCGTTTTTGATCATTATGATAGTTGATCTTTTGATAATAAGCTTTTTTGGACCTTTGACAACATTTTTGCCGTCTATAATGCACTGATAAACTTTAAGCGCCTCTATTATGTGCGTTCTAATGATGGCGTTTTCGAGTTTGCCTTGTGCTAAAACTTGAGACTATGTTTGGTGCGCAAGATGAGTTATATAAACCTTATTCCCATCAGTATTCCCATCAGCTTTTATATATTTCAAAAGCTGTTTAATTAACCATTGACAAACAAATATGGTTAATTATTCTTTTGGAATATGATTTTTATGGAGAACAAATATGGAAAAATTTTTATACGATATTAAAAATAAGGTATTGGACGGAGCAGGTATCCAGCCGTACGAAGCATTGAAAATTCTTGAATCCGGTTCGGACGATCTATTTACTATTATAAATCTTGCGGATAAGGTTAGGCGGAAATTCAAAGGCAATAAAGTTCGCTTTTGCTCTATTGTAAATGCGCAGTCCGGTTTATGTTCTGAGGATTGTGCATTTTGTGCTCAATCGACAGTATCAAATTCAGATATAAAAAGATATTCTATGATGGATTCGGATGAGATCTTAGAAAATGCAGCAATATCTGCAAAATCAGGAGCTAATGAGTTTTCTATTGTGATGTCGGGCTATGGTCTTAAAAATAGAAATGATATAGAAAAGGTGGGACGGGCTATTGAGAGTATCAAAGATAATACCGGGCTTGAAGTCTGTATAAGCGCCGGCATCATTGATAAAGAAACAATTAGATATCTGAAAAATAAAGGTCTCGATCATATTCATCATAACCTTGAAACATCAAAGAATTTTTTCCCGAATATATGCACCACTCATTCTTATAAAGAGGATGTTGAAACTGTAAAAATCGCGAAATCTACGGGTATGAGAGTATGTTCGGGAGGCATATTCGGCATTGGCGAGTCAGATGAAGACAGGATCGAGCTTGCTTATCTGCTGAAAAAACTTGATGTTGATTCTATTCCGATCAATTTTCTAAGTCCTGTTAAAGGAACGCCTCTTGAGGGAAGCGCTAATCTCACGCCTGTTGTATGTCTTAAAATAATAGCAATGATGCGTCTGGTTAATCCTATTAAAGACATCATAGTTTGCGGCGGAAGGGAAATTAATTTAGGTGATCTTCAAAGTCTTATATTTGCTGCAGGCGCTAATGGGATGATTGTGGGCAACTATCTTACAACATTCGGTAGAGATGTTTTCAAAGATATGCAGATGATCAAAGATCTCAATTTAGAACCGATCAACGGGTATTTATCTTGACTTATCAAAATTTATTTACTTATAATGAGACCACTGTACAATAAACAGATACACAGAAGTCAAAGAAAGGGCACGATTTAGAAATTAAAATCTGAGGTATTAACCCGTTTAGTCCTTCGGAAGTTTGTCTTGTCTATGCCTAATAAAAAGCTGTGAATTTGTTTACTGTGCAGTGGTCTCATAACGTACAGTTATTTTTTTATTTCTTACTTTTTAATCAATCAAAAATGAGGTTAGGCTAAACAACATCTGCCGCAATCTTGCTTGTTTTTTACTTCGCCTTCTGCGTTACGAAAAAAGTTACAATCATACCATGTAGAGCCCTTTTCCGCGTCTTGAATGCAAAGCAAAATACGGCGTAATATTACAACAGTTATCACTTAGCCTGACCTATGCAAAAAGTCGCCGCTGATGAGAAAAGACTAAAAATCTTCTGCTTCCGTTAAAAATAGAAAACTCATAGTCCGAATATAACTTTTATTATATAGGCAATACAAAGTAAATCTTACAGTTTTTATTTAGCTGTATTTCTGTTCAAACATGAGGGCAATTCTAAGAGCCATGTGCTATGACCGTATATGACTTTTAGAGGTGCCCTTAATTTTTTATACGCTTCATAAGAAGATTTTCTTAACATCTTTTCTCAAATGCGGACAAAAAGAGAAAGAGAACACAGGCAGGATGCTTGTGATACATTAACATTAAGCTGAGATTGCTTCGCTGCGCTCGCATTTTCTGTCACTGCGAGGCCGAAGGCCGAGGCAGTTCCATTAGATTCCCGCCTGCGCGGGAATGACAGAGGGGGGCTATTGCGATGACGGAGGAAAAAATGCTTGCGATGATACTCTTTGTGTCTTATTCTCTTTACCCGCGTTGAGAAATGTGCGTTAAGAAAACCGGCTCATCAAGCGTTAAGAAAAGAGATTGTTTGAGCTTAGGAGCTGTATGAGCAATAACCGTTACAACCTTGCTTATCTTTTTTTTACCTTTCATAATTGTGAAAAGAAACTGCGAGTTATCTCTTTTTAGCTTTATGAGCCGGTTTTTAGCATATTTCACACAGCGGTGATTTTTTGCTCACTTTTTAATCAATCAAAAAGTAAGAAAGAATATTCGAAAGATAGAAAAGAAAGGAAATACTCGTGATTGCCGCGCTGCTTACAATAATGAAACTGTGCTGTATTTGAATTGTCAGAGATCTCCTTGATAGTCAGCTGCAATACTCTTGAAATATTTCATTTTTTCTTCATATTACAACTGGACAAACGGGCAGTTTGGTTTTATGGTATTGACGACAGCGGTAATAGATTGTCTGAATTGATGCCTGCCGATCTGTAATGTGAATGTGCATACAGCAAAAATAGTGAGCGTTAATATGTTGTTTTGCATATTATGCCGATAAAGCAAAATAGCTGCTTTAAGAAGACGGAAAGCTTATTGAGCGTGCGCTGAATATGCAGTGTTTCAATACTATGAACATATCACTCGCTGTGGTAAAAAATGATTTGGAGGGGTTATGACCGAAAAAAGGCTTGAGACAAAAATGCTTCACTCCGGATATGCGGGAGAACCTCAGTTCGGTGCAAGAGCCGTGCCTATATATGAAACGGCATCGTTTCTTTTTGGTACTGCAGAAGAGGCGGCAAGGCGTTTCAGTGAGCATGATATAAACAAAATCTACACAAGAATAGGGAATCCCACCGTTGCTGTTTTAGAGCAGAGACTTGCCGATATGGATGAGGGGTTAGCTGCCGTATGCTATGCATCCGGAATGGGAGCTATAAGCACACTTCTGCTCGCACTTCTTAAAGAGGGTGATCATATTGTTGTATCAAACACGCTTTATGGAGGAACGGTATCGTTTTTTTCCGACTTTCTGCCTCGCTTCGGCATAAAAATCAGCTATGTTGATATAAACAAAACAGATGAAATAACGGCGGCTGTAAACAAAAACACAAAACTGCTTTATGCCGAATCAATCGGAAATCCGAAACTTAACCTTACTGATCTGGAAGAGGTATCAAAGATTACAAAAGAACATAATATTCCGTTTGTTCTTGACAATACTGTTACTCCCGGAATATTTAAACCGTTTAAATATGGTGTTGATATAATTGTCTACTCTTTAACAAAATATATATCGGGACACGGCATAACAATCGGCGGCGCAGTGGTTGATTCAGGAACAATGGACTGGCGCAGAAAGTTCAGTCGTCTGTCGGTTGATACACCTCCTTTTCATTCGGCAAAATACGGCAATATGTCGTTAATCGATCAGCTTAAGATTACACTTTATCAAACCGGCGCCTGTATGTCGCCGCTTACCGCTTTTCTTATTCTTCAGGGGCTTGAAACATTGCCTCTGAGAATGGAAAAGATCGGTGAGAACGCGCTCAAAATTGCAGAATTTCTTAAAAACCATTCAAAAGTGAACTGGGTCAACTATCCGGGACTTAAAGAACACCCTCAGTATAGTCTAACCGAGAAATATTTTAGCGAATACGGACCGAGCGGATTGCTGACTTTCGGTGTAAAGGGCGGACTGGAAGCGGGGAAAAATCTTATTAATAATGTGAAACTCTGCTCGCTGCTGGCAAATATAGGAGACGCAAAAACATTGATAATACATCCTGCGTCAACGACCCATTTTCTGATTTCAGAAGAAGAGAGACAGGAAACCGGAGTAACTGACGATATGATACGTTTATCGGCAGGAATCGAAGCCGCAGATGATATAATAGAAGACCTGAACAGCGCACTGAATTCCATATGAGGTATTGATGAAGTTGTTTAGCGAATCCAAAACGATCGGTTTCAAAGATTTTGTATGCGAGGGTGGTGGATATCTACGGAAAGTTGACATAGCATACGAAACATACGGAACGCTTAATGAAAATCGATCAAATGCAATACTTGTATGCCATGCGCTGTCGGGCTCGGCGCATGCAGCCGGCAAACTCAAAGACGGCACCGTGGGATGGTTCAGTCCTTTAATCGGACCGGGAAAGGCACTTGATACGAATCGTTATTTTGTTATCTGTTCTAATGTGCTGGGAAGCTGTTTCGGTACCACAGGACCCTCTTCTATTGATGAACACGGGAATTATTATGCAATGAATTTTCCCGTAATTACAGTTACAGATATGGTTAATCTTGAAAAACGACTAATTGATGAGCTCGGCATAAAAAAACTTGTCACTGTTATCGGAGGATCTATGGGAGGCATGCAGGCTCTCAAATGGGCGGTTGCCTATCCAGATAACTGTAAATCGGCGATACCGATGGCTTGTCCGGCATACTCATCACCCAAATCGATTGCATTCAACAAGATTGGGCGTGATATAATAATGAACGATCCGAAATGGGCAAACGGAGATTATTACGGTACCGAAGGTCCCGTTGAGGGTCTGGCGCTTGCAAGAATGGTGGGGCACATAACCTATCTGTCGTTTGAGGCTATGAATAAAAAGTTTGGAAGAACTGTACGCAGAGGAAGTGATATATTTGATCTGATAGAAGGTAAATTTGAGGTTGAACGTTATCTGTTTCATAACGGATTTAAGTTTACAAGAAATTTTGATCCTAACAGCTATCTGTATATTACGCGTGCGCTCGACCTGTATGATATCAGAAGAAACTGCAGCAGTCTCGAGGATGCCCTCGGCAGAATTACGGCAAAAACACTTCTTGTAAGCTTTACAACCGATGAGCTTTATCTGCCTGAGGAAACAGGGTTAATCTACAAAACCATGAAAGAGCTCGACAAGGATGTCCGCTATTTTAACATAGAAGCAGAATCCGGACACGACAGTTTTTTGATTGAATATGATCGTTTTCAAGGTTTGATAAAAGGTTTTCTGGAGAATCTATAGATTGTCCGAAAGCTTTGTTTTGTGAAGGTGCAGACAATTCGTTTTGAAAACTGATGTTGCGCACCTCTAAAGTAGTCCTCAGCGATACGAGAGAGTGTTGGTTATAAGACAGGTTTTTGCCGGTATAGCTATTGTGACAGAGTTTCGAGACGGCGGATAATGTCTCAATGACAGAGTGCAGGGATAGATTCCGTGTCAAGCACGGAATGACAAGGGGGCTGTGCCTCATGCAGAGGGCAGTGTGGAATGAAAGAGGACGGTGCCTTATGACAGATGGTTTGATGGCAGGAAGATATGCTCCTTTTTTTCTCAGATTTTCCGCAAAAAACAGGAGGAGCTTGTTTTTTGAGAATTTGGAAAAGGTATCGTTCCAAAAAAAGACAAGCATACTTCGATATACTGTCATCGAAATGCACACTATACCTGTGTTTGCAGAATAAACCAGGATGCGAGCAGCCAAAGCCTCATTTTCTTGCTTTGAATCATTAAAAATAGTATAATAAAGCGTTCTGTTAACGGCTTCAGCCATAAAATTATTATTGTTTTAAGGAGGTAGTATGACAAACTTAGGTAAAATAAACAAACCGAAAGTATCAAGTTATACCGAAGGCAGTTGTCTGTTGGTTGTAAACATTATTGGCAATGTACCTATAACCGATAAAGACAAAAAGAATAAGTTTGAAGCAAAGATAACTCAATATTGGAATCAGGTTACTTCTCAAATTAAAGGAATGTCAAATAAGCTTGGACGGATAAGTAAAATATTTTATGAATATATAGGCAAAGACAAAAAAGATGGTTTAAATCAGGTCAAGAAACTTGATAAAAATATATACAAGATTGTCAAAGAACTTACTGATGATGGGGCTATTATACGTGGGATAGAAGATGAGAATCTGTTAAATGAACTTAGGGATTGGCAAAGATGCATAATGACAGGGCTTTCCAGTTTTGCTGTCCAGGAAAAGGTGCTTGAGCAGTTAAGACAGGCGGCAGAAAAGAGAGATAGATTTATTAAAGAGAGATTGGAAGAAGAAATGAAAGAGTGCAAAACAGGACTTATCTTTGTTTCAAGCAGCAGGCAGTTTACGTTTCCGGATAAGATAGAAACATTTTTTATCGAACCTCCTGCGTTGGATGATATATCCGGGATGATAAAAGATTTTTATGATAAATACGATAATAAGACAACTGACAATAAAAATACGAATGATACGAAATGACAGCACAAGTTTTTTTCTTACCTTATGATGCTCAAGTAGTGCATGAGGTAAGAAGAAAATGAAATGAACGGAAATATCACGAGCAAAAAACCGTTCAAAAACTCTATTCTGTTAATGATACCGCCGTACAATAAAAGCTGCGGATCTGTTTATTGTGCAGCGGTCTCATTGTGATAATGAAATAAATTCACACCTTTGGCAGGTGCGAATATCGGCAAGTAATTGACAAAGAAGTTTTTATATTATATCTTAACATTGCAAACTGCGGTTAATAGAGGTAAAGTAAAAGATGAGCATAAAGATTAAATGATTAGATATTAAAAAAATTGATTTAAAAAAAGATGCTGCTTTTGGAAAAGCAGATATTGGTATATGGTAAATTACTTAAAGGAGGTTTTTTATGAGGCGCGGTATTAAATTTTTTATGTTGGTTGGAGCTGTAACAATTTTGGGCTATTCGGGTTTTAGTGCACAATCGTATGCAGCAGGCGGAAAGGCGTTGTATCAGGCAAAATGTGCTATGTGTCATCATAGTGGTGCAGCATCAGACCTGATAGGTAAGGGCGGCAAGGATATTATGACGGCAATAAACGAAATTCCTATGATGAAGATGTTGAAGGGTAAGATTACAGAAAATGAGGCAAACGACGTAGGCAAGTACCTGCAATCACTAAAAAAATAGGAAATATACGGCAATAAATTAGTGTTTCTTTCGGGGGCGGTTGAAATTTTTCGTCCTTAGGTGAAGGAAAGTTTTTCAATTGTCCCGAAAGAACTTTTGCGGGAATATCCCCCGTCTAAAAACGGTGCGTTTATTCCGACTTTTAAAATACAATTGCTTAAAAGCGGTGATATTAAGCAGGCAGCTGAAGATCAGCTTCAGTTGTCAGAGCTGCCTGAACCTATTGTCTTGAAAGATGAGAGAAGTTGGGTTGTGGTTTATACTGCTTATAAAAGGTATGAGATATTTCAAGTTTTTGATGTGTTGACGGATAGATAAGGAAGGGTTGGAAATAGGAATCGAAGGAGGCGTCATGAAGGTGTTAATTAGCTGCGGAATTGTGGCTTCATTTTTTGTCTGGAATATGCTTACTGCTAGTGTTACTTATGCTTATGGAAGCAGTAATAATAGCTGCATAACATGTCATTCCGATCTGAAAAAGAACGGAAATAAACTGGTTAATTTTATGGTGCATGATTGGAAAGATTCTATTCATAGAAAAAATGGAGTCAATTGCGAAGCATGCCACGGAGGTAATCCGTTAAAATCAACGAAGAAGGAAGCGCACATTGGGGTTTTTAGACCGAATAACCCGAAAAGTACGGTATATTACAAAAACATTCCGACTACATGCGGTAAATGTCACAGGTCTGAATTAAGAGCTTTTAAGCTCAGTTACCACTACAAACATCTTGAAACGGTTGGTAACGGACCAAATTGTGTAACATGCCACGGTTCTATGAGTACGCATATACTCACTCCCGAGACTATTGCCGCTACATGTAAACATTGTCATAACTATAGATTGGCAATAGATCCCACTGTCCCGGGTAGGGCCAAATCGGCATTGTTGCTGATCAGTCAAAGCAGACTGCTTCTTAATGCATATAAGACGATCTATAAAAAAGAAAAAACAACGGCAAAAACAGCTTGGGAGCTCAATAGTGCAAAAAGCAACCTTGATAAAGCAATTTCAAGCTGGCATAAATTTAATTTAGAGAATGTTGTCAGATTAGTGGAAAATATGTACTATAATCTGAAAGCAATCAAGTGATCTTTTCATACATAACTTACACGATATATACAAGGTAAACATAGTTATATAGAAAAGTAATCCGATAAAGGCAAACTTCCAGGCTGTTCCTTAAGACAGCTTTGGAAGTTGAAACGTGCAGCTAAAATTAAGGTAAGTATAAATAAAAACCGATAAAATCGGTATAGTATATAGGTATGATGCTTCAAAATAGGAGTTTTGGATGATGAATTGGCTTAAAGATAGACTAACGCATAAGGGCAAGCTCATTATTGTGATTCTTGCATTGGTGATTCTAGTAGGGGCCGGCTGGTCAGCATTTAGATTTTACGATTTTACCCAGAATAATCCGAAATTTTGTGCAAGCTGCCATCTTATGAACCATGCCTACAAGAATTATTCAACAAGTGTTCATAAGGGTTTGAGCTGTCATGCGTGCCATCACGCGACAGTTAAGGAGATGAATAAGCTTTTGATAGACTCTCTTGTCTTCAGGGTTAAAACAATACCTCCGCTGCATGACAAAATTATTGTTCCATCCGCAAAATGTCTGAAATGTCATTGGTACGATGACAAAAAATACCCTGAGGCTAAAAAAATAAATACCTCACAGTTTCACGCTAAGCACTATTTTATGGATAAAACACCATGTTTAAGGTGTCATGGTTATAAATTAGGCGACAAAGTGCATCAGTTTCTTCCATCTGCTCAGTTTTGCGTAAAGTGCCATAAAAGCAAGAAGGTTCATGGCATTATGGGTAAACTCGCATGTCTTAATTGTCATACCGACAGGCATGCAAATCTGCTCCCTCAAAGAGGAAAATGTCTGGTTTGTCATGGCAACAAAAAGACAAGAGAGAAAGTACTTGATGGCAACACAATAGATATCCAATTTTTCAAACCTGATAAAAATGAAATCAGTATGGCGCCCAAAATAGATGTACCTGAAGGTGCTCCAATGCAGTTTGATTGCTACACATGTCACAAGCCTCATACGAAACTGATGCCGGGCAGCACAAAATGTCTATCATGCCATAATCAGATATTGGGTGTGGGAAAACACAAGCTGCATGTCAAGATGCTGGGACTGAGCTGCACAAAATGCCACAAACCGCATGCATGGCGCGTAACAAAGAAACAGGCAAAGACTACCTGTACGCAGTGCCACGGATATAAAAAACCGTCAAGCTTTATTTCAGGTTAAAGAAAGATTTTGCCTATGCATGTTTGAGATACTGCAGGGCAAAAAAATGAATCACCCCGCTGCTTGCGGCGGGGTACAACTTTTTCTATTTGATACATTACTCGCCGCAAGCAGCGGGGAACTGGACCCCCTAAAAGAGATTAAAAAATATAGATATAGGAGGTGTTTTTTATGGGAAGTCATGTTTTTCGACCGTTATGGGTAGCGATTGCCGTCATTATCCTTATTTTTGTGGTTCGCTACTTTATGGTTCCTTCCGATTTTGGGATTCAGGAACGAGGATTCACATATGGTTTTCACCGCAAGAGCGATGAGAGTGAATGGGCCGGCATCAAGGCGAAATACAAAGGAAGGGATTATTGTAAGAGCTGTCATGCTGAGAAATACCGGTCTATAATGAATTCAAAACACAGAATTATTCAGTGCGAAAATTGTCACGGTCCTGCTCTGAATCATCCTGTAAATCCGCCTAAACTTGTAATCGACAGGAAGAGAGCACTCTGCCTTAGATGTCATACCTATCTCCCATATCCTGGAAGTCAGCGATCAAGGATAGAGGGAATAGACCCCGCAAAACACAATCCCGGAATCAGTTGCGTGGAATGTCATAATCCGCATAAACCGGATTTGGAGTTAGCTAAATGAAGAACACAGATACGAGAAGAGAATTTCTTAAAACGGCTTTAAAAAGTATGGTTGTCAGTTCGATGACCATTGGTTCGATTTTCACATTTTTAAGTCCTGAAGAGGCAAGGGCTGCTGTTAAAAATGTTCGCTGGGGATTTCTTGTGGATACAAACAAGTGCGTTGGATGCGGTCTCTGCGTGAAGGCATGCAAACTTGAAAATGATGTGCCTTATAGTGATCCTATTACAAGGACATGGGTAGAAAGATATGTAGTGTTGAACAACGGAAGATTGCTGATTGATTCTCCTAATGGCGGAAGGGATGGATATACATCTGAGGTAACAACTACACGTTTGGTACAAGAATCAAATTTGTCGGCCGTAGCAACCAAATTTACCACTTCTACGGCTATTACGAACAAAATCACTCCTGATGAAATTGCGAACGCCTTTTTCGTTCCCAAACTGTGCAATCAGTGTGATAAACCGCCATGTGTTCAGGTTTGCCCTGTTGGTGCTACATATCAAATGGAAAATGGAATAGTTCTTGTTGACAGATCATGGTGTATAGGATGCGGTTATTGCATACAGGCTTGCCCCTATGGTGCAAGATTCTTTAATCCGGTTCTACACACTGCAGAAAAATGTACTTTCTGTTATCACCGTCTTGTTAAAAAGATGCAACCGGCATGCGTGGAGGCTTGCCCGTTTGGGGCAAGGAAGATTGGGAATCTTATGGATCCGAGCGATCCGGTGAGAAAGATAATCTTGTCAGAAAAAGTTGGAGTGCTGAAACCGGCATATGGAACTAAGCCTCAGGCCTTTTATATTGGTCTGGGCAAAAATGTGAGGTGATAGATTATGGTAGGATATGTAGAGGGTTTTGAATGGACTGTTAAATCACTATTCACATACCCAAATGAGTTTATTTACTGGGCTATTCAGGTAGTTATTTATCCGTATGTTACAGGGCTTGTGGCAGGAGCATTTGTTTTGAGTACTGTTCATCACCTATTTGGTCAAAAAGATATGAAAGAGCTGGCAAATTTTGCTCTTGTAGTCTCTTTTGCGCTTATGATAGTGGTGCCGATACCATTATTGATACATCTGCAGCATCCTCTAAGGGGGGTTGAGATCTTTATGACGCCTCATCTTACTTCTGCTATGGCTGCTTTTGGTTTCGTGTACCTTTTTTATATATTGGTAATAAGTTCGGAGATATGGTTTGTTTACAGGAAACATTTTGTTGAACAGGTTGCGGTGTTAAAAGGCAGGAAAGGCATAGGCAACGCTTTTATGAAGCTGCTTTACACTGTTTTGACGCTTGGCGCATGGGATATAACGGAGCAGGCTATTAACGAAGATAAAAAGGCGGTCAGAAAATTGGCTGCTATAGGAATTCCGGCTGCACTTTTCCTGCATGGATATGCAGGCTTTATATTTGGATCTATTAAGGCAAATGCCTTATGGTCAACACCTATGATGCTTATTATCTTTATTCTGTCTGCAATAGTTTCAGGCATCGCTCTGTGTATGTTAATGTACATCATAATTATGAGTTGGCGAAAGCGTAGAAGTAAATCATCAAATAAGCCGCAGAAGATGCCGGCTGCAGCTTACAAAGGCCCCGACCTTGATCTTATGTCCGTTGTGTCGAAATATCTCCTCTGGTCTCTGTTTATTGCGTTTACTTTTGAGCTGCTTAATCTTATCACCATGGGGTATTTGGGACTTCAGTCATGGGGTATACTACGATCTGTTATATACGAGAGAGACTTCTTTAAGATAGTTATCCTTCAGTATCTGTTGGGTGAGCTTATACCTATTATAATGTTAATTATGCCGAGACCGACAATGCGGAGAATCACTGTTGCAACCGTGCTCATACTGTTTGGCGTATTTATGATGAGGTGGAATGTTGTCATCGGAGGTCAATCTTTCTCAAAAAGCCTTGCGGGATATATGAACTATGTTATGCCGATAATTCCTCATAATATTGAGACGCTTAAGGAAGGCTTTGTCGGTGCAATATTTGTATTGATGCTGCCGTTTGGATTGTTCTGGATTATAAA
>JAADFJ010000088.1 GCA_013152955.1 Campylobacterota bacterium | reverse complement strand
CCATACGCTGCGTTGAACTTCTTTGAACTAATCGGTTAATCCTGCAGAAGTTTGCCTCGCCTATAAAAAAGCAGATATTACTGTGAAGACGTTTACCGTACAGTGATCTCATAAATATCCAAAATTCCATTTTCATCTATAACCTTCAGTTTTTAAGAAGCTTCTCTGCATATCGTTTGGCCTCTTCGGATGAACTCTCAGTGCTTATTAATGAGGCAAGTTCGCCGACTCTCTGCTTCATAGACAGTCTTCCGATTGTTGTAACGGCTCGATTGTCAATCGTAAGCTTACTCACTTTATAGTGAATATCGGCAACAGCCGCTATCTGAGGTTTATGAGTAATAATAATAATCTGGCAATGCTGCGAAATTAATCTAAGAATCGAAGCTATTTTTTGAGTTGTGCTGCCGCTTGTTCCCTCGTCAATCTCATCTAAAATTAAAATTTTGTTTTTATCCTTAATTGTCAATAAACTTAACAAAACCCTGCTCTTTTCACCCCCCGATGCAACCAGGTTTATCTCTTGAGGCTCTATTTGAGGGTTAGATGAAAAGAGAAAGCTTATCTTATCGGTTCCAAACCTGTTCGGATCAATTTTCTCAAAATGAAAGCGGATAGAACAATCTAAGCCGAGGCTCTTCAGCGTTTCGCTTAATTTTTTTTCTATATCTAACGCGGCCCTCAAACGTCTGTCGTGTATATCATCGGCAAGCCCGACAATCTTATTGTGCAGCTGATTGATATCTTGCTTCATATCGGAAAGCTCTGCACAATTCTCATCATATTTTCTGACAAATTTTTCCATATCGGCCAAATTATCCATAACCTCATCAAGCGGCTGCTGCATCCTAAATTCAAGCATCCTGAGATCGCTCAAACGTTTTTTTATTTTCTCAAGTTCCCCGCTTTCGGCAGCATCATCAGTCTGAAACTCACCATTTTCAAAATTTATTATGATGTCCCCGACAGATACAGACAAGTCTCCTCCCTGAAGCTCCTCTTTTTGAATCAAAAGTTTTTTGAAAAGCAGCAGATGTTCGAGCAATTTGCCGTCTTCATATAAAAGAGTGTTTATCTGCTCGTCTATTTCTTTTATTTTTGCAGCTGATCTTATGCCGGTTATTTTCTTTCTGAGTTCTTCTATTTCACCTCTGTAAGGTTTTAGTTTTTTAATTTTTTCTATCAGTTCCTTTGATTTTTCATATTGTCCTTTGTCTTTTGCAATTTTTACCCCGACCTCTTGATATCTTTTTTTTAACGCCGCCTGTTTATCAAAAAGCAATTTATATTTTGACATATCGAAATCCGAAAGCAGCTCTATATAAACTTCATTTCTTAAATAGTTGAGATTTTGATGAGTAGTTATAAGATACGGAAGAAAAATATTCCTAACATCGGATTTTCCGATAGGTTTATTATTAATAAGAAATCTGCTTCTATTGCCTTTGAATTCCCTAGTAAGATAAAAATCTTCTTTTATCTGAAAACCTGAATTCTGCAGGTGTTCCGCAAGAGCTGCAGATTTGATATTTGCGGTAATTGACACATCCTTCAAACTAATTTTAGTTTTTATCTCCTCACCAAACAAAAAAATCAATACGGATGCCAAAACCGATTTTCCCGATCCGCTTTCCCCGGTAAAGCATGTAATATTATCCGAAAATAATATTTTTGAATCTTTAATGGTTAGAAAATTTTTTATATCAAGCGATGCAATCAAATTTGTCTTATTTCCCATCCTAATTTTTCTTTTAATACTTCAAAGTAGTTTCTATTCTCAAAACCGATCGTCTTTACAAATTTATCCGAACGACTGATGCAGATCAGATCTTGCTCATCTGCCACCAAACCTATCTGTCCATCAACAGAAAGATGGAAATTATCGCAATCTTTAACCTGGATCACTAAATTTGTCTCAGCCGGAAGCACGATTGGTCTGTTTGAGAGTGTATGAGGCGCAACGGGAGTTATAATTACTGCAGCAAGACCGGGGGTCACTATCGGGCCACCGGCTGAAAGACTGTAGGCCGTTGAACCGCTTGGCGTTGCTATTATTACTCCGTCCGCTCTAAAGCCCGAGACAGGGTAGAGTTTGTCCGTATCAAGCGCACCCCGGCAATCGATTTTTCCCTCTTTTGATAAAATTTGTATATGAATGATGCCGCTTGAAGCATGTCTGCTTATTACAACATCATTGAATGCAATCCATTTTTGAAAAACAACCTCTTTCCTAATTAGCGACAACTCAAAAAGCATTCTATTCTGCGTGCTGTAATGACCATTAACAGCATCATTAAAAAACTGTTCCATGCGCGAAACCGGAATCTCAGTCAAAAAACCCATTCTTCCGAGATTTATCCCGATCATAGGTATATTATGTCCGGCAACATCTCTTGCCGCTGAAATAAATGTGCCGTCTCCACCCAGAACTATTAAAACAGATATTCGATTAAAAAAATTACTATCTGCCTTTTTTTCTAAAAGTTTTGCAGTATTACCGTAAAGAAGCGGCTCTATTCTATATTTCCCAAGAATTGATATAAGATTTTGAACAATCTGGATTGAGTGTTCAGAGCTAAGAGCTATTATACCCGGTTTTCTAAAAAGCGGGTCTATCGTCATATCGTTTTCTCGTAAATCCGATACCGTTTGTAAAGCTCACTTCCCATCTTTTTTATTCCTCCGTTCATACGGCCGTTTGTTTCCAGTATCCAGCTCATTTCACCGCCGGCAAAGCCGTGTTTTTTCGCAATCTTGAAACCTTCAATATAGAGAACCAGATCAATGCCTCTTCCGCGATAGCCGTTCCGTATACCTAAAAGAGGCATTCTCGCACTTTTTATCTTTTTTATCGACCTAAGAAGAAAGGGCAGCTGCCAAAAATGCAGATTTCCGTTATATTTTTTTAAGATAATATTAAAATCGGGCATAAACACAGAAAATGCGATCGGTTTTCCTTTATTTTCGATAAAAAAAACAAAATCTTCTTCCAGCATGTCTTTAAAATCTTTGGTTCCATAAAAAAACTGTTCTTTCGTGGGAGGCACAAATCCCCAATTATCTTTCCATGCATCACAATAAATCTCCCATATATATCCGATATCACGCTTGAAATGCTTTTTTGAAAACTTCCTTGTTGATAATGTTTCCCTCTTAATAACTCTCTGCTCAAGCTTCTCAAGTCTTTCTATAGGATTGATGAGCGTCAGATACCATGCATAAAGGTCCATCGCCTTTGAGAGTCCGGCAGAGGTTAGCTGCTTGTCATAATAGGGAAAATTATACGGCATCATAAAGACAGGAGGCTGATAAAAGCCTTCAATAAGCACCCCGCAAGTATCATTCATTGATGGATTAACAGGACCTCTCATCGTTTTTAATCCGCTGTTTTCCAAAAATTTTGCTGCAGTATTTATCAGGGATAATGATACTGCATTATCGTTTATCGATTCATAAAATCCAAAAAAACCGGTTCTGTCGTGATAGTAATCATTGTGTTCTTTATTGACAATAGCAGCTATTCTTCCTACGTTTCTGCCATCTTTTCGGGCTATAAACAGCTTGAATAGATTTTCTTTCCAGAACGGATTCTTTTTGGAAAATAGCTTTCTTTCTTCGGACCTCAGCGGAGGCACCCAAAACGAGCTTTTCGGATAAAGACAATAAGGTACATTTATAAAATCATCTCTTAATCGTTTGTCATCGGCATCTATAATTTCTATCATAAATCTTGCCTCCAGTAATCTATACTCTTTTTTTAACGCAATCGGAGATCAAACAACGCTGCACAGATCAAGTTCAAATTCTCCCCTCTGAATTGCTTTCTAAATTCTGAAATTTAAAGACAACTCAGTATTCAACAGACTGTTGATAAATATCATTGTGAGAAAGTAAAACGATCGAGACAATCTCTCCCGAATCAGATTGCCGTACGCCCTTCCTATGTTCGCAATAACAAAACAAAGTTTTTGGGCAAACTATTCTCAAAACCCGGTCTCCAATCTGTCGATTATCCCTATCTGTTTACCGGCCTGCTCAAATTTTTCTAAAGCTATTTTGAGCTGCTCTTTCGTGTGAGTTGCCATCAATGATACTCTGATTAATCCCTCATTGAGCGGAACAGCAGGAGGAAGAACAGGATTCACAAATAAACCGCTGTCAAAAAGAGTCCTCCACATCCTTAATGTTCTCATCGTATCTCCGGCCACTACCGGAATTATCGGAGTTGTGCTGTTTCCGGTATTGAACCCCAGATCGTCGAGTCCCTTTCTCATAAATGTTGTATTTTCCCATAGTTTTTCTATTCTTTCCGGTTCCGATTTCATTATCTCAAGCGCCTTTAAAACTGCAGCCGTAGCTGCAGGAGTGATACTTGCAGAAAAGATCAGCGAACGCGCATGATGTTTGAGATAGTCAATCACCTTTTTGTTCGATGCCAAAAATCCACCGAGCGAAGCAAATGATTTACTGAATGTCCCCATAATAATATCAGTTGGGGCGGTAAGTCCGAAATAATCGGCCGTTCCGCTGCCGTTCTTCCCTATTACGCCGAGGGCATGCGCATCATCAACCATTATTCTAAATCCGTATCTCTCCCTCAAATCTACAAGTTTAGGAAGGTTGACTATATCTCCTTCCATACTAAAAACACCATCCACAACAACAAATTTACCTGCTTGACTATCTAAACGTTTTATTACCGATTCAAGAGAATTCATATCATTATGTCTGAAACGCTTTACTTTTCCAAAACTAAGCCTTGTTCCGTCAATAATGCTTGCATGATCAGATTTATCTATAATAACAACATCGTTTTTTTCCACCAGAGCAGATATCGCAAGATTTGCCTGAAATCCGGTAGAAAACAGCAGAGCCGCCTCTTTTCCAACAAACTCAGCCAGTTTTTCTTCAAGCTCCACATGAAGATCAAGTGTTCCGTTAAGAAATCTGGAACCTGCATTGCCTGTGCCATACTTTCTGATGGCTTCTATTGATGCTTGCTTTACTCGTTCATCAGTGGTCAGCCCAAGATATGAGTTCGAACCCAGCATTAAAAGCTTTTTCCCGTCAATTGACACTTCTGTTCCCTGTTCTGTTTCAATCGGCTGGAAATATGGATAAAGATGCATTGCTTTCGCTTGATCCGCTTCTTCAAAATTATAGCATTTTTCAAATAGGTCCATCTATTCCCCTTTTCATTTCATTTTGGTATTGACCCTACAAGGATAGTTTTGTAACCTTATAATGTCAAATGATGGGGGGATTTTGTATGATAAAATCAGGAGGAATGATGGCAAATTTTATGGTAGCTGTTATAGGCAAAGACAAACCGGGAATAATAGCAGGAATAAGCAAGGTAATTTATGAAAACGGAATGAATATAGAGGATGGCAGTTCCACTATACTGGCAGGCGAATTCTCTACAATCTTAGTTGTTTCGGGAAACATATCGCAGAATAATCTGAGAGAATCGTTCAAGGGTGTTTCTGAAGCGCTTGATCTGTATATTGCAATACATCAAATAGAAGGTGCAAGAACCGTCAAAGAAGACAAAGAGCATGCGTTAATTACCGTCTATTCAGCCGATAGACCCGGCATTTTGTACGGCGTAAGCACCCCTTTGGCCGAATATGGAATAAATATTATAAACCTTGACACGAGACTTGTCGGAAGCGAAGACAATCCGGCTTATATTGCAAGTTTTGAGGTCGAACTTCCGGAGCATTATACCTTTGACATGCTGGAGAAACTGATGGCAAAGATTAAAACGGAACAAAATTTGAACATATCGGCTAAACAACTAAACGGAACTGCACTTTAATATAAGGACGACTAATGATATATAAAATTATTCTGTTTCCGGATCCTATCCTCAAAAAAATTTCACAGTACATTAATACGATCGATGAAAACATTAAAGAATTCTGCAATAATCTTGTAGAAACAATGAAAAACAAGCCGTACGGTATCGGAATTTCAGCTCCTCAAGTAGGCAAACTACTAAGAATAGCAGTTGTAGATGTCTCGAAACACAAAAAAGGAAGGTGGAATAATCATGGACAGCTTTTGATGATAAATCCAAAGATTACCCACAGAGAGGGTGAGCAAATCGGAAGAGAAGGATGTATGAGCGTACCTGATTATTTCGGAATTGTGACAAGGGCAAGGAGAATCAGAGTGGAATACACCGATATAGATGGAAATTTTCAGGCAATAGACACAAAAGGATATGAATCGGTGGCAATTCAGCACGAGATAGACCATTTGGACGGTTATCTTTTTCTTGATCGCATAACATCATTAAAGCAGGACCTGCATAAAAGAGCTGACGGGTAAAATTCAGAGACATTTGTTAATCAGTACGGAACGCCCGGAATTGACAGAATTGTCTTTTATATCAACACAATGAGACCGCTGCGTAATCGGACATCCTGCAAAGGCGCATCAAGTTGATCTAAAACTTTTATTAAAACATTGCTGGCATTTACGAAATTATTATTTATAATTGTTGATAATGAGAAAAAAGTTTTTTTCGGCTCTACTACTTATATTATTGGCAGGCTGCGGATACAAAGCGGATCCGTTGCCTCCTGTTCGTCATGCAGCCATAAGTACACCGCATATTACAAATATCGGCAAAAATGTCACAACTGCAATGCCGGCCGCAATTCTTCATCCAACGTTCCTACGCTTGCTGCGTACAGTACATAAAATAGTATAACATCACAAAACGATCGGCAAAAGTAACTCATATCTCAAACTGCCGCACACAGCTTGCCGAGACTTATATCTGATGTTGCGTAAAGCGAGTTAATAAAACTGCACTGGTGAACAAGTCCGTTTTTTGTATAATTTGACAAACAAGATAGCATTTGTATGATATTTTAATCGCAGAATTTGACAGAACAATATTCTATGGATATTATATTAAGTATGCTTGTTATAGGTTGCTGATATATATGATTTAACCGCAAAGGAGTATTAAATCTGATGAAACGTCAAATGGTAGGGCTTGACATAGGTAGCTACAGCATTAAGGTTGCAAAGCTAAAACACACAAAGAGCGATATAATAGTTACCAAACTTGCCATTGAAACATATTCCGACGATCTGGACTATGAAAATTTAAACGCAAAATCTATAGCTGAATTTATCAAAAAGCTGTTCAAAAAGAATAAGATAAAAGATAAAACTGTTTGCGTATCACTGCATGGCAACGATGTAATAGTAAAAAATATATCATTGCCGGCTGTAGATATGTCTGAGCTCAAACAAGCTGTAATCTGGGAAGCAGAGCAATATATACCGTACAATATAAATGATGTTAATATCGGGTTTCAGCTTTTGCCATCGGATGACAACGAAAAAGTAAATGTTCTAATTGCGGCGGCCAAGAAAGAAACGGTTGAAAAACGTAAGGAAATTATTAGAGAAGCAGGTTTGAATGCTGAGATTATCGATATAGACAGTCTCGCGATCGCCAACTGTTTTGAACAAAACTATGATGATGATGCAAAGGGTCTTATATATTTGCTTGATATAGGCAAAAGTTATACTAAACTTAACATAGTGGATAACAGTATAACACTTTTTGCAAGAGATATGCCTATAGGCACAACAGAGCTTATAAACAAGATATCCAAAAGATTAAATATCGGTATCAGTAAAGCCGAGCATCTGGTTCAAAATTTTGACATAAATAAACAAGAAACAGAAAACTATCCCGAAATAAAAAATATGTTTGATGAAAGCTATGAAACAATAGTAGCAGCCGCAACAAGCTCTATCCAATTCTTCTTAAAAAACAACGAAAGCGAATATACTGCATCACAGCAAATTCCAATATATATTTCCGGAGGAGGAGCTTTAATATCCGGTCTTCAGCCTTATTTTGAAGAAAAACTTGCGACAGATGTAATGGTAATGAATCCATTTAAAGCCATTCTTGTTGATCCCTCCGGTGTCAGCATTAGATCAATAAAAGGCAAAGAGGCCATCTATTCTACTTCGATAGGATTGGCTCTGAGGAACATATTTTAAATGATACTTATTAATCTTATTGAATCAAAAAAACCTAAAAAACATATTGCCCTTTCGTATTCTATAATTCTTATAGCAATTATTATAATTGAACTATTTACTTTTGCTGCAGCTTATTTCTATCAAAATTCTGCCATAAATTCTCTTCGGACAAGAAAAAACGGCTTAAAATATGTTGCTTCTATTGTCAAAAAACTTGAGAATAAAACAAAAATAGTAAAATCTAAATCGAATAGCATAAAAAAGCTCCAATCAATGCGTTATGGCGATATATCTTTTATGAATCGATTTGGTGACGCCACTGTGCCTAATATATGGATAGACTATCTTTTAAAAGGCAGAACAATAACCGTTTCGGGAAAGGCATTTTCCTATGCTTCCGTCGCAAGATATATGATCTCTCTTGAGAAAAAAGGAGGTTTCAAAAATGTTAGTTTTGAAGGTAAAGGCTTATCAAGATCGGGCGGTACACCGCAAAATCCGATAGTTTCGTTCAGAATAAGGTTTAAATAAGATGGCAAACCCTATATCGGAATCACTTAACGAAGCACCTCTCATTCAAAAGGCTATAATCATTATCGCAATTATAGCAGTACCGCTGTATTTCTTTGCAAATTACAGTTATCTGCCGAACAATGTTTCACTTAATCAATTAAAAAGAGACGTAACCAAACTTCAAAATATCAGCAATAAGTTACCTCTTGTAAAAAAAAGTCTGGCTCAGTATACAAGACAGTTTAAAATTTTATCTAAAAATTTACCGGATAAAAAAGAGATACCAAATCTCATTAAAAGGATTGTAAGTCTGGCTCAAAAAAACGGAATTATCGTTAACCGTTTCAATCCCTCACTTTTTGTCAATAAGAAAAAGTTTTATAACACTGTTAATATAGATCTGGATCTGATTTCAAATTATGCGTCTTTGGGCAAATTTATTACAGACCTGTCTGATGAAAAACGTATCATAATACCCGGGAAAATTTTGATAACGGGCGCAACAACAAAATCAGAAAATCTGGCGACTGCTCATATAGCGCTCCGACTTTCTACATACTATTTTAAAAATAGTCAAAAAAAATGAAAAACAACTATATTACATTGGTATTTATCATAAGTCTGATTTTTTTGCCTAATCCGGCAATGGCCGTAAAAATTATAGTCGCCGGCAGCAACGCTCAGGTCGAAAGATTCAGATACAGCGGCAGAGATCCATTTATCAATCTTGAAAAATTGAAACAATTAAACGCACAAAAAGGAACAGTCGAAGAAAATGCCAATAAGAGTGAAATTGTTGCAAGAATAAGAGCCATATCACTTGTCGGTATTATTACGGGGAAACTTGGCAAAAGAGCATTAATTGTGTCAAACGGTAATGTATATATTGTAAAGATTGATGATCATATCGGCAGACAAGCAACAGTTGTAGGAATAAAAAATTCACTGATAAGCATAAAAGGAACATACAGGGACGGAAATGTAGAAAAATCTGTTGTTGTAAAGCTTGAATTACCAAGATAGTTGAATGAACAAGGAGAGATTATGAATAAGAGGTTGCGTTTCTCATATAAAATAGTTATCTGTTTTTTATTGATAGGTCTATTCTCAGTTAAGGCGTACTCTGAAGAAACTGAAAACAGAGCAATCATTGGGGCTTCGCAGGTAATAAGATCAACTCAGACGGATTCTTCAAAGCTTTACGGCATAACTGTTTTCGATTCTCTCAACCGGACAAGAATAGTACTCATAGGAAAAAAACTGAAAAGCAGATGGTTTATTCTTAAACGGGGAAACAAAGTGGCAGTGGATCTTGTAGGCATAAGACATTTTTACAACGATAAGAACGACATAAAGCAGCTTAATATGAGAAACACTAAATATGTCAGATATGCCTTTCGTAAAAGAGGAAGGATGAGATTCTTCAGGATGGTCTTTGCGTTCAACAGGACTGTTAAATCTGTACACTTTTCCAATAAATCAGCTGAAACAGAATTTAAAATCACCTTCAAAAACAATAAACTTCGACAAAATACTATAAAAGAGATTCTGTTTCTCAGCAAAAAACGATATGAACAGATTGCTGTAAGAGCAAGCAGAATAGATGGCTGGAACAAAACAATAAAGAACAGAGATATAAAAATTGTAATTCGCAATTCGAAATTTGCAAAGAATGTAACATTCAATCGGAATGTTTCGGACAGATCAAAAATCATATCTCAAATAACAACCGCTCAAAACGGAACAACATCCGTAATCAACATAAAACTAAAAAAACACAGCTTTGTACATTTTTCATCTGACAGTACTCACATATATATTACTCTGGTAAATGCAAAAAAATCTATAAAAGCTGTTATTCTAAACAGCAGGAAAATCAGAAAAGCAAGCAAATATACAGGAAAACCGGTCAGCGTTAATGTAAAAAACGCAGATGTGATAGATCTTCTTAGAATGATAGCGAATATCAGCAAACTAAATATTATAGCTGATGATTCGGTAAAAGGGAAAATCACTATCCAGGTAAAAAACATTCCGTGGGATCAGCTTCTTGATCTTATATTGGAACAAAAAGGATTGGAGAAAGAGAGAATCGGAAATGTCATTCGTATTGCGCCTATCGGTGTGATGGAAAGGCAAAGCCGGCAGAGACTTGCTGCAATCAAAGCCAAAGAACATTTATCCGTAATAGAAAAACCCATAACAGGCACAATCCCGTTAAGTTATATTAAAGCCGGCAAAGCAGTATCTATAATTCAGAAAATTGTTTATGCAGGTTCGTCAAAAGGAAACGGTTTTATCGTTGCAGATGAAAGCAACAACGCTATCCTTTATTCGGAAACCAAAAAGAATGTCATGGAAATAAAACGGGTTATAAAAATGATTGATAAAAGAAAACCTGTGATAGAGATTGATGCAAGGATTGTAGAAGTTACAAAAACAAATGAGAGAGATTTTGGAATTCAATGGGGAGGAAACTTCAATAATAACATCTCAAACAACACAACTATGATTTCACTTGGCGGCGGCAGTACAGGTACAAATTCTTTGGGAGGCGCCGTTCCGAACAGCGATAATTTTGTTGTTAATCTTCCTGGCGCAAATCCATTGGGCAATATTGGTCTTGCAATCGGAAATGTGTCAAGAACTTACAATCTGTCTCTAAAACTTTCACTCGGGGAAATCAATGGATATACAAAAACCATATCTACACCAAAAATCATTACCCTTGATAATGAAAAGGGAACTATAAAACAAGGCGTTCAAATACCCTATATTATAGCCGGTACTAACGGAGGCCCTCCAACAACAGATTTTAAGCAGGCAAATTTAGAACTTGATGTAACACCTCATATAACAGCTTCCGGGACAATACTTCTTGACATCAAGGCTACCAAGGATACACCGACCATTGTTCCCGGCTCAACTGCTACGGCTATTAATACAAATCAAGTTGTATCCAATGTAATCGTCAAAAACAATAGCACGATAGTTCTTGGAGGTATATTTTCAAAGACCGATAAGAGTAGCAGCTCAGGCATCCCCGGTCTTTCAAGGATACCTTTTTTTGGATGGCTTTTCAAAAATAAAAGCGAATCGCATCCAAGAAATGAGCTGCTGATATTTATCACAACTCATGTCGTCAAAAACTGATAACAAAAATATTGCGGTAACCAACCGAAAGGCTTTCCACAATTATATTATACTTAAAAGATACGAGGCCGGAATTGTACTTTTGGGCTCAGAGGTAAAATCAATACGCTCCCACAAAGCATCTCTAAAAGACGGATATGTTTACTTGATCAAGGGAGAGCTGTTTATAACCGGTCTTCATATTGCCGCATATTCAAACAGCGGCAGTTTTATACCTGATCCGGATAGAGACAGAAAACTCCTGATGCATAAAAAAGAGATATTAAAAATATCTTCGGAAATAAAGAAAACAGGATTGACAATTATCCCGCTCAGGCTATATTTTAGGAATGGAAGGGTAAAAATAGAGATCGCCATCGCTAAAGGAAAAAAGTTATACGACAAGCGTGAAGTTCTCAAGAAAGAGGATCAAAACAGAGATGCCCTGAGACAGATAAAGGGGGTGATTGGACTCGACAGAAATGGAGGAAGATGAGAGCATGCCGAGGTTGCACTGTGCTCGTTAAACAGGTGCAAAACAAATAAACGCAAACGAAAATAGTTACGCGTTAGCTGCTTAGACAGCTAAGGGATTATATCCAACTTAACCTTCTGAGGTGCTTATAATCTCTAATTAAAAGGAAGGCGGTCTGAAATGAATGGCTTTGTGATTTCAGACTTGTATTACAAAGCTAAAGATTTTACCGATTTGTCAGCTTAAAGGTAAAATCTAAAACTCAAAGATGACTAAGCATGTAGCGTTCATCGGGTAACCATTTACTGGACGCGGGTTCGATTCCCGCCACCTCCACCATTTGAAATGCACGACCCCTATTGGATGCTCTTTATCCTGAAAGCATCTATTAGATAGATCGGTATTTCCATTATTTTTTAAGCTGACGCTCTGTTATGGGGCAGCTTTCATTAGCTGTTCACATCTATTTTTAATATCATCCGGAAGACGGCAGGCCTTCCTTGCTATTCTGTCAATGTGTACGGCAACCAACTCAGAAGTAGCCAGCTCCAGACCGGTTTCGGAATTGTACATAGCATGCAGAAATCTAATGGTCTTATTCGCCGCTTCAAGTATCTTTGATTTTACAACGAGAAGATCACCTGCTATTGCTTCTGCTTTATATTTTGTAATCTGTTCGACAGCGGCCATACCTCTACTGTTTTTGCGAATATAATTTGAGGTAATCCCGACTGCGGAGAACAGATGCCATGTAGCCTCATCAAATTTAGAGGTGTACCACTGCACATTCATATGATTCATATGATCTATCTGATTCGGATACACAACTCCGCGATAAGTTTCAATCATAACTATTCCTCCATTTTAACTTTTCTGTTCACATAACGTTTCGGAGTTCCGATTACCGTATATGTAGATAACACGTATAGCTTAATACTGTAATGTTAAAACATCAAGCGGAAATTAATTATAAAACCACTGTGAGACCACTGCACAATAATTATATTCACAAACCGATTACACCCGCTGCAGCAAGTTTATTTCGGCTTGACAAAAGTTAAATATTAAATTATCTTTTAACATCACAAGACTGATTGGGGACTCAATGGATCATTTATAAATTGATAGGGGGTGCTTTTAGTGCGATCGAGCAGAACAGCAGCAAGGATTCTATATGATTAAAAATTGTACGGGCAAAGAAGAATGGAGATAATCGGAGTAGATACCGGCGGAACATTCACCGATTTCATATATAAGTCAAACGGTAAATGGGGAGTGTACAAGATATTGTCTTCTCCGGCAAATCCGGCAGATTCCGTGTTAAAAGGCCTAAAACATGCGGTAAGCTCTAAAGAATTTAAAATAATTCATGGCTCTACAGTAGCAACCAATGCTATTTTAGAGAGAAAAGGTGCAAAATGTGCACTAATTACAAACAAAGGTTTTGAAGACATTATCGAAATCGGCAGACAAAACAGAAGCGAACTTTATAACTTGTCATATAGAAAGGAGCCTGTTCTGGTGCCGGATAAGTTGAGATTCGGAGTTAAATGCAGAGTTAATTTTGAAGGTGAAATTATCGATGAGATAGATAAATCTTCACTGAATGATATTCTAAGGAATTTGGAAAAGGAGCAAATTGAATCTATAGCCGTATGCTTTTTATTTTCTTATCTGAACCCGAAACATGAATTGATGATTCAAGAAGCTCTCAAAAAACTGCAGATACCTATTTCTCTATCACACAGAATAGTTGCCGAATTCAGAGAATATGAGCGCACGTCAACAACCATAATCAATGCCTATGTCTCACCGAAAATGAAAAAATATATAAAATGCATAATTGACGATATCGGAAATAATGAATTGCGAATTATGCAGTCAAACGGCGGAAGTATCTCCGCCGATGTAGCAATGAATGAGTCTGTAAGAACTATTATTTCAGGCCCCGCCGGCGGAGCTGTCGGCGCTTATGAGCTTGGCAAAATGGCAGGTTACAATAAACTTATTACATTTGACATGGGCGGCACATCTACGGATGTATGCCTGATTGACGGCAATCTGCCTTTGAGTTTTGAGTCCAAAATATCCGAATTGCCCGTCAAAGTACCAATGATAGATATACATACCGTTGGTGCAGGCGGAGGCTCTATTGCCTATCGGGATTTGGGCGAATCGTTATGCGTGGGACCGGAAAGCGCCGGAGCAGATCCCGGACCTATCTGTTACGGAAAAGGCAAAAAGATAACCGTTACAGACGCAAATTTATTTCTGGGTCGTCTTGTTCCGGACTATTTTTTGGGCGGCAATATGCAGCTCGGTACAGATAAACTTGATCACTATTTCGAAGAGATGGCAAAAAAAGTCGGGCTCTCCGCATTGGAGCTTGCAGAAGGCATTCTCTCTGTTGCAAATGCATCTATGGAAAAGGCCATAAGAGTAATATCCGTCGAGAAGGGATTTGACCCGAGAGAGTTTACACTTTTCTCTTTTGGCGGCGCAGGAGGAATGCATGCCGTATTTTTGGCGCGGCTTCTTCACATACCTACCGTACTTGTACCTAAAAATCCAGGTATATTATCTGCCATCGGAATGCTTATGGCTGATATAATTAAAGATTATTCGCTGACTGTGATGATGCAGGGAAAAGATACAAATACAAGCAGACTGAAAAAAATCTTTAAACCGTTGGAAAAAGAGGCTGTCAAGGATCTAACGAAGGAAGGCATCAGACATAATAAAATGCATCTGGAAAGATATCTGGATATGAGATACGTAGGACAATCGTATGAAATAACGGTTCCTTTTGATGAAAATTATATAGACGGTTTTCATAAGTCGCATAAAAAAAATTACGGCTATGCAAATAGAAGAAAAGAGGTTGAGATAGTAAATATCAGGCTGCGGGGACGAGGCATTCCCGAAAAACCTATATTTGAAAAAAATAGGATTGCAATCGGGGATATTGATCCGAAAGCTATTATCGGCAAAAAAAAGGTTATTTTTGATTCACAATCTGTTGCGACAGATATTCTCTTACGTAACAAACTTTTAAGCGGTAATATAATTAAAGGTCCTGCTATAATTTTGGAATACTCATCCACCATTGTTCTGCCGCCGGACAGTTCTGCAAAAATAGATGAATTCGGAAATCTGATTATAGATGTACCGGGAGCAAAAAGTGAAGGTTAATCCTATATTGCTTGAAGTTTTTAAGAATAAGCTATCTTCTGTTTCCGAAGAGATGGGTGTATCGCTCAACAGAACCGCATTTTCGCCGAATATAAAAGAAAGGCGCGATTTTTCTTGCGCAGTGTTTGATAAAAATGGAGATATTATAGCGCAAGCTGCGCATATACCTGTTCATTTAGGCTCCATGCCTCTTTCCGTAAAAGAAGCCATTAAGAATTTTGAATTTGAAAAAGGTGATATGGTTATCTTGAATGATCCTTTCAAAGGCGGAACACATCTGCCTGACATTACGATTGTTGCACCTATTTTTGCTGAGGGCGTCCGCGAACCTGTATTTTTTGCAGGAAACAGGGCTCACCACTCGGATGTGGGGGGTATGAGCGCAGGTTCTATGCCGCTTTCTACAAATATTTTTCAGGAAGGTATTATTATACCGCCCCTAAAGCTTATGGAAAAAGGTAAATTGGATAAAAAACTGGTAGACTTTTTTTTGAACAATGTCAGAACGCCTTACGAAAGAGAGGGGGATTTTTCAGCACAAATTATGGCTAACATAACAGGTATAAAGCGAACCGAAGAGCTGATAAAAAAATACGGCCTTGATATGGTAAATTTTTACTCAAAAAGCCTAATTGAATATTCTGAAAAGATTATGAGCAAAACGATAGAAAATATACCTAACGGTAAGTACGAATTTGAGGATTATCTTGATGATGACGGTACTGGCAGAAAAAATATTAAGATAAATGTCAACATCACGATCAAAGGCAACAAAGCCATAATAGATTTCTCAAAATCCGATGATCGGGTTGAAGGCAGCGTTAACGCCGTCTATGCGATTACCCTGTCATGTGTTTTGTATGTTTTTAGATCCTTGGTTAAGGAAAATATCCCGACAAATGCAGGATGTTTAAGACCCATAGAGTTGATAACGCAAAAAGGCAGCGTGGTAGACGCGTCATTTCCTGCAGCTGTTGCCGGGGGCAATGTAGAAACATCTCAAAGAATAGTTGATGTAATTTTAGGAGCACTTTCAAAAGCGTTACCCGATATAATACCTGCTGCATCACAAGGAACAATGAACAATATTGCAATTGGAGGCATTGATAAGAAAACGGGTAATCCATTCACTTATTACGAAACATTGGCAGGAGGAATGGGTGCTTCTTCAAAGGGAAACGGGGAAAGTGCCGTACATTCTCATATGACAAATACACTTAACACACCAATTGAAGCACTCGAATACAGCTATCCGTTCATAATAAGAGAATATTCTATTAGAAAAGTATCAGGCGGCAAAGGCAGATTTTGCGGAGGGAACGGTTTAATAAGAGAGCTGCAGCTTACCTCTGATGCAGAGGTAACGGTTTTATCTGAAAGAAGAAAGGGGGTACCGTATGGCTTGAAAGGAGGCGATAATGGGGGTAAAGGCAAAAATATCATAATAATGAATGGGGAAACTATTAAAATGCCCTCCAAATTTAATACAAAGCTGCACGAGGGCGATATTCTAAGAATCGAAACACCTGGTGGTGGAGGATATGGAAAAAAATAAAATTATTAAGGAGACAAAAGTGAAGAAAATTTTATCGATTTTACTGCTTGCAGGAATAATCTGTTTTGCGGGTTATAATGCAAGAGCAGCTAAGATTACAAAAATGAATCTCAATGCAATATACGGACCCACAAGTATACACACACTTGGAGCAATTCATTTTGCGAAACTCGTTGATAAGTATACAAACGGCACAGTAAAAATAACCGTATATCCGGGAGGCAGCTTGGGATTCAAGGGCGCTGAGCTCTTGCGCGTTGTTAAGGAAGGTCAGGTACCAATGTCCGATATTTTGATGGGTGTGGTATCAGGCAGTGCGCATGTTTTCGGCATCAGCTCGCTTCCAAGACTTGTACTTTCCTACAAAGCAGCTAAAAGGCTTTACAGACTGTCAAAGCCGCTCTACAAAAAAGCAGCCCTGAAATGGAATCAGAAATTTCTGTATGCTGCGCCATGGCCTCCAAGCGGTCTTGTTACAAAAAAACCGATAAAAAATGCCGGCGATCTGAAAGATGTAAAGATTAGAACATACGATAGAAATGGAGCTGAATTCTTGAGATATCTTGGAGCATCTGCCGTCTCAATGCCATGGGGAGATCTCTACTCGGCACTGCGTACAGGACTGGTCAACGGCGTTTTAACATCAGCAGAGTCTACAAAAAACGGAAAATTCTGGGAAGTGCTGAATCATTTCAAAAAGATTAACTACGCATATCCTCTTAATATGGTAACAATCAATTTAGACTACTGGAACGCATTATCGAAATCTCAAAAACATGCAATGCTGAGAGCGGCAAGAGAAACAGAAAGATTTCAATGGAAAAGATCCCGATCATACAATAAAAATGCTCTGGTAACCATCAAGAATCATGGCATGATTGTATCAGGAGTAAACAGCAAGTTAAAAGCTGCTATGAATAAGGCCGCCAAAAAGGTCATTAATAAATTTCTTGCAAATGCAAGTAGTCAGGAAAAAAACGTAGTGGAACAATTTATTAGATGATAAATCAAATAATAAAGCGGGTAGAGTCTCTTTCGAAAGTAGGAGCATATCTATCCGCTTTATTATTGTCAATTATGGTTTTATTGATTTTCATAAACATACTATATAGATCTCTGTTTCACTCATCTATTCTGATAACCGATGAGTACAGCGCCTATCTGTTTGTCGGCGTAGTTACGTTTGCGCTTGCTTTTACTCTAAAAGAGGGTGTTCATATAAAAATTACGGTGCTTTCATCTGCGCTTGGCAAAAAAGCTGCTAAACTTCTATCAATTGCCGCAACTGCCATAGCACTGTTTATCAGTCTGATAATACTCTATTTCTCTACCGCTATGGTTTATCAATCCTTTAGCCTTGACATACGCGCAGACACTGTTGCCCAAACAAAGCTGTTTATACCTCAACTTTTTATCACTATAGGATTTTTTCTTTTCAGTCTTGAGCTGTTTGCTATGTTGTTAAAGAAACTGCAATGATTTCCGATCCTCTAACTCTA
Source organism: Campylobacterota bacterium (assembly GCA_013152955.1). GTDB lineage: Bacteria > Campylobacterota_A > Desulfurellia > JAADFJ01 > JAADFJ01 > JAADFJ01. Next base: position 28,530 of record JAADFJ010000088.1, on the reverse strand, counting down.
ACGGTTTTGCTTTTTGTGATACTGTTTACATTCTTATTATCAGGTCTTTGGATCGGTTTTTCTCTGTTTTCCACGGGAATCACTTTGATGCTGCTTTATAACTTTAATCTGCCGCCTGCCATCTTTATATGGAATAAAATAGGCGGACTTATGGCTAATTCAATATGGAACAGCACCGATTCCTGGTCGTTGGCATCACTCTCACTTTTTATTTTAATGGGTGAACTGTTGTACGAAACGGATCTTTCATCAAAACTGTTTAACGGACTAATACCATGGCTGACAAAAGTTCCGGGACGTCTGCTTCACATAAATGTTATAGCATGCTCGATGTTTGCGGCAGTTTCCGGGTCAAGCGCAGCCACGACAGCCACAATAGGCAAAATTACATTGAATGAATTATCAAAAAGAGGCTACAACAGAGGTTTGTCGATAGGATCTCTTGCAGGAGCCGGCACACTAGGATTTTTGATACCTCCAAGTATCATAATGATAATCTATGGAGTGCTGTCAAATACATCAATAGGGAAACTGTTCGCAGCCGGCATACTTCCCGGACTTATGCTTGGAGGATTTTATTCAACCTATATAGCAATTTACTGCCTGATAAACCCTTCTACTGTGCCGAAAGAGACTATAGAACAAAGTCTGAAGGAGAAATTAATCGCATCGGCTGGAATTATCCCTGTTTTTGCTTTAATAGCAATCGTACTTGGAAGCATTTATCTCGGTTTTGCAACCCCTACGGAAGCTGCGGCACTCGGTGTTGTCGGATCCCTTATAACAGCACTGCTTTTTAAAAGTTTGACCCTCGCAACGCTTAAAAATGCTTTTATGAGCTCTGTAAAAACAACGGCAATGATTGTCTTTATAGTAATGGGCGCCGCATTTCTTTCTCAAGTTGTAGGATTTGTAGGAATAGCGAGAGCTCTGAGTCTGTTTGTAGCCAAATTAGGTTTATCAAAATATATGCTTCTTGTCGTAATTGGCATTATGTATATGCTGATGGGAATGGTTTTGGACGGTATCTCTATGGTAGTAATGACACTGCCGATTATTTTACCAATTATGGTTTCTGCCGGTTTTAGCCCTCTCTGGTTCGGAATTTTCCTTGTCATAATGGTTGAGCTTGCACAAATTACTCCTCCTGTTGGTTTCAGCCTGTTCGTTATTCAGGGCATATCAAACGAAACAACAAGCAATATCATAAAATATAGCTTTCCATTTTTTCTTATAATGATATTATCCATCGTTATATTGACACTGTTTCCGGAAATAGTCTATTATCTTCCCAATCAGATGATACAATAACAATAAGATTACTAAAGTCGCTGTTATTGATTTGAATGTTCCGGATTCAGAGCCGAAGAGGATCGTTCATAGATTGATAGAGACAGTTTTAAAAATAAGAGGGTTTAGATGAAAGCGCTTGTAAAAAAGTATGCAAAACAAGGTTTATGGCTTGATGATTTACCAATACCGAAGATCGGCATTGATGATGTTCTTATTAAGATTCAAAAAACGGCTATCTGTGGAACCGATGTTCATATCTATAACTGGAACAAATGGGCTCAAAGTACGATCCCTGTTTCAATGGCTGTAGGTCATGAGTATGTCGGCAGAGTCGAAGCGATAGGAAGTAATGTAAAAGATGTAAAAATAGGTGAGCTGGTCAGCGGCGAAGGCCATATCACATGCGGACAATGCAGAAACTGCCGCGCCGGAAGAAGGCATTTTTGCCCGAATGCAAAAGGAGTCGGAGTTAACCGTCCGGGCTGTTTTGCAGAGTACCTGTCAATTCCGGTTTCCAATGTATGGCATTGCGATAAATCAACTCCAACCGATATTATTTCAATCTTTGACCCGCTTGGGAATGCAACTCATGTGGCACTTTCGTATGATCTGCTGGGAGAGGATGTTTTGATAACAGGAGCAGGACCAATCGGAATAATGGCTGCAGCAATAGCAAGACATGCAGGTGCAAGACATATCGTAATCACGGATATCAATGAATATCGATTAACTCTTGCAGAAAAAATGGGTGTCGACAAAGCGGTTAATGTTACAAAAGAAAATTTACGCGATACAATGAAGGAACTTGATATGAAAGAGGGATTTGATGTTGGATTCGAGATGTCCGGCAATCCTGATGCACTTGGCAATATGATAGATGTGATGTTCCATGGAGGCAAAATCGCACTGCTGGGTCTCCTTCCGGAAGCATCAATAAATTGGCAGAAGGTAATCTTCAACGGCTTAAATTTGAAAGGTATTTACGGACGCCAGATGTTTGAAACATGGTACAAGATGCAGGCTATGCTTCAAAGCGGCCTGAATATAGCACCCATCATTACCCACAGGCTCTCATATAAGGAGTTCGACAGGGGGTTTCAATTGATGAAAAGTGAGAAATCCGGCAAGGTGATACTTGACTGGTCAAATATTTAACTATGAATGAATCAACAAAAAATCAGTACGAGGCTGTCTTGGCTCAAATCAAAAAGGACGGACTCTATAAACACGAACGGATAATAACAACCCCTCAAAGAGCGAATATTGAGGTTTCCGACGGTCAGAAGGTACTGAATATGTGCGCCAACAACTATCTTGGACTGGCCGACAATTCTGAAATTATTGAAGCTGCGAAAAAGAGCTTGGATAAATGGGGATACGGCCTTTCATCTGTCCGTTTCATTTGCGGAACACAGCAGATTCACAAGGAACTCGAAAGAAAGATCTCGGAGTTTCTCGAAACCGATGACACAATACTTTATTCATCCTGTTTTGACGCCAATGGAGGACTTTTTGAAACAATCCTTTCAGAAAATGATGCTGTTATCAGCGATGAACTGAATCATGCCAGCATAATCGATGGAATCAGGCTGTGTAAAGCAAAAAAATACAGATACAGAAATAGAGATATGACTGAACTCGAAAATCGGTTAAAAGAAGCCGGATCGAATAATGCAGATAAATTGCTTATTGCCACAGACGGCGTTTTTTCAATGGATGGATCTGTCGCCCCGCTAAAAGAGATCTGCGATCTTGCTGATAAATATAACGCTATGACAATGATCGACGATTCTCATGCTGTAGGATTTATGGGAAAACATGGCAGGGGAACACATGAAGAGTGCGGCGTAATGGGAAGAATCGATATAATAACCGGAACGCTCGGCAAAGCACTCGGCGGCGCAAGCGGCGGTTACACAAGCGGACGCAGAACTATTATCGATCTGCTGCGCCAACGATCAAGACCGTATCTGTTTTCAAATACGCTTGCCCCAAGCATAGCAGCCGCTTCAATTAAAACGTTGAAATTGTTAGATTCGAGCTTAAAGTTAAAAGAGAAACTTGAGGAAAATACTAAGCGCTTTCGCGAAGGTATCGGTAAAGCAGGATTCAGAATAAAACCCGGAAATCATCCAATCGTTCCTATTATGCTCGGCGATGCTAAGATTGCTCAGGAAATGTCAGACAGATTGCTAAAAAAAGGCGTTTATGCGATAGGATTTTTTTACCCTGTTGTCCCGAAAGGTACAGCGCGGATAAGGGTACAGATCTCCGCGGCGCATACAGAAAAAGATATAGAATATGCAATAAAGAAGTTTGAAGAGGTTAAAAAAGAGATGGGAATAACATAAGGTACCTCTATCTGATTCATAAACAGCCGTCTGAGTCCTCCGGTATGCTGCAAATCACGGCAGCAGCAAGCCCCGCTGTTGTTTGTACCTGCAATTTACGACTTTTGCTTAAAAATACAGGAATATAAGATATCAAATCTGCCGCGAACTCACCTTTTACAGTTAAACTCGGATTTTTATTTAGAGACCGCGGCACAGTAAACATATTCATATCTTTTTATGAGGTTTTTAAAGAGCAACTCTATTAATTATGAGTGTTAAGAGTGAGGGTCCGCATCCGCCTGCCCGCACAGGCAGGCGCAGATAAATCTCATCAAGACACAAAGCAGGCAGCAGTAAAATTATAGCCGGAATTTGCAGCAAAAGAGAAGACGAACGGGACTTAGGATAATGAGACCGCCGCACAATAAGTCAGTATAAAAGCAAAGGTCTTCTGTAAATATGGAAAATGACTCTTGACATTTATTAAATCAGATGATAGAAAATGGGCATGCGGGAATAGCTCAGAGGTAGAGCACAACCTTGCCAAGGTTGGGGTCGCGGGTTCAAATCCCGTTTCCCGCTCCAAGAACAATCTTTTTTATGCACAAATATGCACAGAGGGAGATGGCGGCATAGCCAAGTGGTAAGGCACGGGTCTGCAAAACCCTGAACCTCGGTTCGAATCCGGGTGCCGCCTCCAAAAATCGTTTTTTATAATTTTCTAATTAAAAGATAATTACAATACACGTAAAATAGAATAAATGACAGCAAAATCATTTGAGGGGTTTTTATGAACAAATCTATAGAGTCTATCGAGCAACTGCAAAATAAAAAGGTTGCGGAACTTTACGAGATTGCAAAACAACTGGATATTCCGCTTCGCCGCGGAATGAGAAAGATAGAAATTGTAGCTCAGATCAGCAAAGCATTAACTCCTGAAGATCAGGAGGGTCAGGCAAGCGGAGTACTTGAAATTCTTCAGGACGGCTTTGGATTCTTAAGGAGTTATACAAATAACTATCTTCCGGGGAAAAACGATATATATATCTCTCCCATGCAGATAAGAAAGCTGCATTTAAAAAGCGGGGACCTTGTATCGGGCGCAATCAGGCCTGCCAGAGAAGGAGAAAAATATGCCGCTCTTGCAAAAATTAATTTTGTCAACGGAATAGTTTTAGATCCAAAGGTCAGAAGGGCCGATTTTGACAATCTTACACCATTGTACCCGGAAGAACGGCTCATGCTTGAAACAGAAAGCGACAATTTTGCCATGCGCATCGTAGATATGCTGATGCCTCTTGGAAAAGGTCAGAGAGGCATGATAGTGGCACCTCCGCGTACGGGAAAAACCGTTATATTAAAAAATATAGCAAACAGCATTACACACAACCATCCTGAAGTTAAACTTTTTATTCTTCTCATTGACGAAAGACCTGAAGAGGTAACCGATATGCAGCGTTCAGTTGATGCTGAAGTTGTAAGCTCAACATTTGACGAATCTCCAAATCGCCACGCTCAAGTAGCGGAAATTGTGCTGGAAAGGGCAAAACGTCTCGTAGAAAATAAGACGGATGTCGTTATACTTCTGGATAGCTTAACCCGTGTAGCAAGGGCGTACAATGCCATAATACCGCCTTCGGGCAAAGTTCTGACCGGAGGTCTTGATGCAAACGCACTTCATAAACCTAAACGATTCTTCGGAGCCGCAAGAAACATTGAGGAAGGCGGAAGTCTGACAATCATTGCAACTGCTTTAATAGATACAGGTTCAAGAATGGACGATGTCATATTTGAAGAATTCAAGGGAACCGGTAATATGGAAATGCATCTTGACAGAAGAATTTCCGACAAAAGAATATTTCCGGCCATAGATATCACAAAATCGGGAACAAGAAAAGAAGAACTTCTCATAGAGCATAATAGTCTTCAAAAGATATGGCTTCTCAGGAAAATGCTTTCAGACATGAGTTCAGTTGATGCCATGGTATTTTTGTTGGATAAACTGAAAAAAACAAAGAATAATAGTGAATTTATGGATATGATGAATAGATAATAACGAGTTTTGAAAATTAGGCTTAATATGTTCAGCAATATAAAATTGATACCTGCCCCAATGGCATCTCTTACGGATCTGCCGCTTAGAAAAATCTATATAGAATTTGGCGCAAAGGTTGTAGTATCTGAAATGATTTCATCTGAAGCGCTTTATTACGGCAAACCTTCGGATCTTTTAATCAGATCGCTTTCCCAGCATGATCATTCCGATGGAAGCTATATTTTCGGTGCCCAGATTTTTGGTTCCGATAAGAAGAAAATGGTGAATGCGGCTTGCTTTATTTCGCAATTCCCTGTTGATTTCATTGATATAAACGCAGGATGCCCTGTTAAAAAAGTAGTATCTCAACATTCCGGAGCATATCTTATGAAAGATTATGAAAGACTTTTTGATATCTGCAAAGCGGTAAAAGCATCGACATCGCTGCCCATAACGGTAAAAATCCGCATAGGACTTACAAAGATTGCCGACAATATTACGGAGATCTGTAAAAAGCTTGAATCAATAGGCATATCGGCTTTATTTGTTCATGCGAGAACAAGAGATGAATGGTTCTCGGGCGAATGTCACTGGGATATTTTAAAAAAAATAACATCGGCAATCAGTATACCTCTGTTTGCCAATGGAAGCATAGACAGCAAAGATTATTCGGATACCGTTATCGAGAAAACATCGGCAAACGGAGTTATGATAGGAAGATATGCCGCGCAAGCACCATGGATTTTTTCAAGCTGGGCCGGAAAACCTCTTAAAATTGATAGAAAATTTGTTGCAGAAATTATGATTAAACATCTCGCAGAAGCAGAATCTTTGTACGGCGAATATGCCGCGATAAAACTTCGAAAACAACTTATGCTTTATTCTTATAAATTCTCAAACTCAAAACAGTTTAAAATCTCGATTTGCAATTCCTTAAACGTAAAAGAAACTTTGAATGCTATAAAGTGTTGGCAAAATGCGGCTTAAAGTTTCAGCTGTAGAATATCTAAATTCATACCCGCTTTATAAAACATTAGACAGCGATATTTTTGAAATAAGCCTTGACTATCCGGCGATCTGTTCAAAAAAACTTGCCGACGGTCTGGTAGATATCGGTCTTATTCCTATCATGGGCTACAGAAACAGCTATTTTATCGTTCCTGATATGGCAATAGGATCTGACAGCCGTGTAAAAAGCGTATTATTGGTACTGAATAAACCGATTGAGCATTGCAATACCATCTCAATCAGTCCTCATTCAATGAGTTCAAATATTATTGTTCAGATTATTGCCAAAGAATTTTTAAAAGCAGAACGGTTGAAATTTGGGAACTTTGATGACCCTGACGGAAAAATAGTCATTGGAGATGATGCCCTAAAAATTTACATACAAAGTGATTCTATAATTTATGATGTAGCAAAACTGTGGAAACACTACACCGGACTGCCGACGGTATTTGCTTTTTGGGCTTCAAACAAAGTCCTTCCCGAAAAGATTACAAAATTGCTTAGTGAGGCTAAACGGGATGGAATCAAGCAAATAGACAGATTTGCCAGAGAATTTTCGCTAAAAAACAGATATGCAGACGCCGATTTTTTTGAAGATTATTTGAAAAACTCTATCTGCTATGCTCTTGATAAAGCTCAAAAAGAGGCCATAGAACTTGAATACAAACTTGCATATAAATATGGATTAATAGGTAAAATAAAGCCTAAATTTTTATGAAATATGGCGCAAAATGGATTTTACCGATAGAAGGAGATCCGATAGAAAACGGTTCAATTGAGATTAAAGACGGGAAGATAATCAAAATCAGCAGAAAATCAGACAGAAAGGTATTGGATTTAGGAGAAGGCATAATAATGCCGGCTCTTATAAATTCTCATACTCATCTGGAAATGCCTAAAATCGATACAGTTTCTCGAAACGGATTTATGCCATGGCTGGATTCATTTCTGAAATCTGTAAAGGCTATGAACAAAGCTGATTTTCAAATTCAATTACAAAAAAATGAAAAAAAATCTGCTGAAAACGGAACATGTCTGGTCTGCGATATAACTAATCACGAAGATCTCAAATACAGTTCGACAGGTTTTTCGTTTTACGAACAAATAGGATGGGGCGGCGCGCCGATAAAAGAAATCGGCAGCATTAACAATATTATTCGCTGTTATGCCGCCCATGCAATATATTCAACATCTCCCGCAAAAATTAAAGCAACTTACAGTTACAACACTACGCGCAGTTTGCCCTGGAGCATCCATCTGGCCGAATCAAGTGATGAGATAGAATTCTGCAGCGGCAAAGGAAGATTCATCAATTTTTGGAAAGAAACAGACAATCTAAAGCGCATCATAATTCCTCATCTGACGCCTGCACTGTATTTGGATAAGCTTGGCGTATTGGGAAAAAATTCGATTTTGGTGCATGCTGTACATCTGTCTGAGAAAGAACTTGATTTGATAGCACAGAGAGGATCTACGATATGCGTATGTCCAAGAAGCAATGAGTATATCGGTGTCGGAAAACCCAAAATTAATCGGTTTTTGAAAAAAGGAATAAATGTCGTTGCCGGAACCGATTCGCTTTTGAGCAATAAAGATCTGAACATGATTAAAGAGATAGAATATATTGTTGAAAATTTCGGCATAAAACCGAAAACGGCAATTAAATTTGCTACGTCAAATGCAGGAATTGCATTAAATCGCCCTTTTGGAATATTAAAGGAGGGATATTGCACACCTATTTTATTCTTTGAAGGAAACGCCTCAGACCCTTATGAGACGATGTTTAATGAAAAAAATAATTCTGCAGTCAGGATAATCAGTTGAAAATTACTTTCGATGTGTCCCATTTGCGGCACTGAGGGCATTTCCAGAACACCTCCTTTTGTACAAAGCCGCAATATTTACATCTAAATTTTGGTTTCTCAGAGATATTATCAAGAAATTGCCATACAGGTCTGCTGTCAATACTCTTTTTAATAATATCTATCTTGCATTTCCAATAATACAAAAGCCTCATATATTCCTCTTCTTCAAAACTTACCGACCCAACGAGATCTTCTGCAAGCAAAAGACGGTTTTCGCTGCTCAAATGATGCAGCAGATCAAAAATCAGCTCAGGGCTCTTCGGGAATTTTGATAATATTGATTCATAGAATTCCAGACAGTCCTCCTTCAGCACTTCAGTAACAAAACCTGAAACCACAGATACGAATCGGTGATTTTTCTCTATAGCCTTTTTTATGAGCGTTAAGGACTTTTCTTTATTATTTTCATTGTATTCCAATCTGGCAAGTTCGTAATACGCTTCAAAACAGTCATTGTCTGTTTTTATAGCTTTCTTAAAAAACGATTTTGCAGACTGATTGTCCCCGTTCGCTTTTTTTTCCATTCCGATGGCTACCAGAATATGCGCTTCCTCATTTTTTCTTTTCAGTCCAAAATTTTTAAGTACATCAAGAGCTTCTTTCCATTCATGATTTTTTTCGAGTGATTCTTTAAGAAGATGAACAGCATCTTCATCTGATCCGTCCATATCAACCAGTCGCTTAAAATTATCTGCCGCTTTCTGATGAAAACCTGCCTTATCATAGTCCGTCCCTATTGCTAAAATTATTTCCCTCTTCAGCTTGTCATCAATATGAGGTTTTGCCATAAGACTTTTATGTACAATAAGAGCTCTGTTGAGTTCTCCGCGTATTCTGAAAAGATTTCCTATGGCAAGATATATTTCTATTAATTCCGGATTAAGTTTTACTAAATTTGTAAGCTCGTTGATTGCTCTGTCTGTCTCATTGTCTATAACATAGTTGATGCTTTGCACATACTTTAAAAAATCCTGATGACTTTTTTCTGCAGCCTTGCTTTTTGGCCTCATCGCAAATGAAATGATGACACCGCATACAACACCAACAAGCAAATACGAGAGGTTGATGTAGGTAAGTAGCATTATTGATCGTCTGCAGTTATCTGCTCGCTTTTATCCTCTTTTGTTATAGTAAGATTTCTTAAATAACCGATCTCCTTTTTCAATTCATCAATTTCATTTGCCTGTCCTTTGATTTTAGTTTTCAGCCTCATTATATCTATAAGGCCGTATAAAAAACTTATCATAAGTCCTATAACAAATGCTATGATAAGAAAAGACCATACCGGTAAGACTTTAGAATGAAGCATGAGGAAATTAAGCTGCAATGTTTGCTTGTTATATAAAGCGAAAAGTATCCCAGCCACCAAAACTACAATCCATATAATTAATTTGACCAATCTCATTGAATACTCCTGAATTCATTGAATAGTTTATCATAAGTTACATTAAGTGCCTCAGATATTACCCTTGATGAAGATAAAACAGGCATAAAATTTGTGTCTCCATTCCATCTTGGAACAATATGGATATGAAGATGATCTTTGACGCCGGCACCGGCAGCCTGCCCAATATTTATCCCGATATTAAATCCTTCAGGGTTCATTGCATTTCTTAACACATTTATTGCTCTGATCTTAAGTTGTATCATTTCACTGATAATTTCAGAAGACAGATCATCAAAATAAGCTGCATGTTTATAAGGAACCACCATTAGATGACCGGGATTATACGGGTACTTGTTCATAATAACAAAGGAAAAATTTCCTCTTTTCAAAACAAGCAGCCTTTTATTGTCATCGTTGTTCGTACTATTTGTGACTTTGCAGAAAACGCAGCTGTCGTTTTTGCTCTCGTCTAAAATATATTCGGCTCTCCATGGAGCCCATATTCTTCGATTGTTCAAAACCACCTCCGTCTGCATGCAAGCCGTCAATTATTCTATGCTATGAAAAGCATATTTTCAAGACCTATATACGGGAATATGACAGCAGTCCGATTACCATTCATAAAAATCATAAAAAAAGAATTTCATCGCCCAATGTAATCATTTGGAACCATTTTTTTGATTTTGTAATGACTAGGCTATGATTTTTAGTTCTCTGATTAGATTCAAAGTCTTATAAAAATTGTACCATTCCGCCGTTTTTGCCGCTCTTGACACAAAACTAAATTTTATTATAGTTGTGATGCAAGTTTAATAAAGTTGATTATTTATAAATTAATTCCAAAATTTTGAGGAGGTTTTTATGAGAAAGATTATTGCAGTTTTTGTGATGTTTCTTGTTGTTGGATCCGTGGCTTTGCTTTCTGCCTGCGCACCTAAGCAAAAGGCTCCAAGTGTAATAAAATTCGGCTCTGCCATGTCGCTGACAGGCAAGTACGCAAGAGAGGGGAAATTTTATAAAGACGGATATATTCTGTGGGAAAAAACAGTCAACAAAGCCGGAGGCATCAAGGTAAACGGAAAGGCATACAAAGTAAAAGTTATTATCTATGATGATGAAAGCAATCCGGCAAAAAGTCAAAAACTTTATGAAAAACTGGTTACATCAGATAAGGTAAACTTCCTTTTGGGCCCATATAGCTCCGGTATAACAATTCCGGATAGCTCAATAGCCGAAAGATATAAGATTCCCATGATAGAGGGAGGCGGAGCATCCGGGAAAATTTTCAGCAGAGGATATAAGTATATCTTTGGTACGCTTCCGGCTGCCGGAAACTACTTCAAAAATACTATCGAAATGCTGCATATGATGGCGTACACCGGTAAGAATTCAGCTAAAACAATAGAAGTTGTACATTCCGATTCCGCATTTGATAACGCCGTTGCAGCAGGTGCTGCACGTTGGGTAAAAGCATTCGGTCTAAAATTAACCGGCGTACAGGAATATCCCAGCGGATCAAATGATCTGTCAAGCGTTTTGACGAAAATCAAAGAACGTAATCCTGATGTTGTACTTGTAGCCGGACACACACATGATGCATTACTCTTTATCAAACAAGCTAAAGAAAATAAGGTAAATATAAAATTGATGGCATTTACCGTTGGTGTTCAGGCAGTAGATTTTAGACAGTCATTAGGAAATGACGCTAACTATGCGGTGGGAGTTACTCCGTGGCTGGCATCGATGAATTTCAAAGGCGCTGTGTTTGGAACAGCTTCCGAGTTTGCCAAAACATTCAAGGCAGCTTATGGTTATGCTCCTGATTATCATGCCGCATCGGCAGTAGCCGGAGCTTTGGCATTTCAGAGCGCAATAACCAAAGCTAATTCACTTGATCCCAAAAAAGTTAGAGATGCATTGGCATCGCTTGATTTAAAAACAATGTACGGTGAAGTTAAATTCCAGGCAAACGGCCAGATTGCAAAAGGTCAGGCTGTTATACAGGTGCAAAACGGAAAAGCTTATGCAGTTTTTCCAAAACAGATCGCACAAAAAGGACTACTTTATCCTGCTCCAAGCTGGGATAAGCGCTAATTAAAGCGCAGAGGATGCTCATTAAATCTATGAACGATTATCTTGCTCTTCAAATTAGCTTCTTCTGCATCGCAAATCCCGGTAATAGAAAAACTATTACCGGGATTTGCAGTTTACCGACGGATTTAAACTCTCAATCCGGAACATCAGAATTAATACGGACTAAAAAATATGTTTGAACTTCAGATTATTATAAATGGGTTACTGTTGGGCGGATTATATGCTCTGATGGCTATAGGCATGTCGTTGATTTGGGGCGTTACCAATGTCGTCAATCTTGCTCATGGCGCTTTGATAATGCTTGGAGCATACACTACTTTTTGGCTTTTTAAACTATTGCATCTTGATCCTTTTGTCTCGCTTGCCGCTTCATTTGCAGTACTTTTTGTATTCGGTTTTTTGATTCAAAAATATATAATAAATTTTGTAATAAGAGCAAAAATGTTTATAACGCTTTTACTTACATTTGGACTGGATATCTTAATAACCAATGTTGCGCAGACCGCATGGACATCGAACTTCAGGCAAACCTCTCCTTCATACGCCTCAGACGGTCTTTCTTTGGGCATAATAACCGTGCCGTATGTAAGATTGGCTGCATTTACTATTTCTATCGCACTGGTTTTTGCGCTATATCTGTTTCTGAAAAAAACGAAAACAGGGCAAGCCATAAGAGCGGTTAGTCAGGATATAGATGCAGCGAGACTTATGGGGATCAACGTTGCCAATACCTTTGCCATAACCTTTGGGATAGGTGCCGGTCTTGCCGGTGTAGCAGGATCAATGATTGGAGTTTTGATACCGATTACTCCGCATATGGGTGAAATATTAACGCTAAAATCATTTGTGATAGCTCTCATAGGGGGATTGGGGACAATTTTTGGTCCGCTTGTCGGAGGACTCTTTCTGGGTCTAGTAGAAACATTCGGTTCGTTTCACCTGGGAGCAAAATATGCCGATGTGATAGTTTTCGGCATACTGGTTGCCACGTTAATAATAAAGCCCACGGGAATATTAGGTAAAAATAATGAATAAAATTTTAAAATATGCTTTTCTTGCAGTTACTGCAGCACTTGTTGCAACAGTACCGCTATATTCCGGGGCATTTATTACACGATTTTTGATAGGGGTAATCCTGTATGCAATAATGGCGGAAGGATGGAATGTAATTGCAGGATATACCGGATACCCTTCATTTGGTAATGTTGTATTTTTCGGCTTAGGGGCATATATTACAGCCTTATGTATGATAAACTTTCATACACCATTTATTCTGAGCCTGGTTTTTTCCAGTATAGCCGGTGCTTTATTTGCAATTATTATCGGAATACCTATTTTGAGACTAAAAGGGCACTATTTCGCAATAGTGACACTGGGAATCGGCGAAACAATGATGGCAATAACGTTCAATGTTCCATTTACCGGAACAGGCGCAGGACTTTCACTTCCTTTGGCAATCAATCCGAACCTGTTTTATTATATCAGTTTAATTGTACTGGTAATCTTTATAGTTTTTCTCAAATTTATACTTTCCGGACGCCTTGGTTATGGAATGATAGCTGTTCGTGAAGATGAAGATGCTGCAAAAATGATGGGGATTGATACCGTTGCCGTCAAAATAAAAGCATTCGCAATAAGCGGATTCTTTACGGCTATAGCCGGCGGCATCTATGCATACTGGTCGACATTTATAGATCCTCCAACGGTTTATGATCCCGTAATAAGCATAAAAATGATAATTATGACTGTTTTTGGAGGCGCAGGAACACTCTTGGGCCCTGTTGCGGGAGCATTTATTATTATGTTTTTATCGGATTTCCTTTCTACTCACTTCACCATTCTGCACACATTCTTTTTTGGGGGACTAATCGTGATGACAGCCATATTTTTGCCTAAAGGACTTATGGACGTATTAAGCCAAAAAGGGATAGGGTGGAAATATTTTATTGAAAATATAAGAAAACATAGAGTGTAAAAGTGAATATTATAAAAGGGGAAAAAATTACAAAAAGTTTCAGCGGCTTGGTAGCATTGAAAAATGTTGATTTTGAGCTCAATAAAGGTGAAATTTTGGGACTCATAGGACCGAATGGATCAGGCAAAACCACACTGATAAATGTTATAACCGGTTTTTATAAACCGACAAGCGGAAAAATATTATATAAAAATCATGATATCAGCGGACTTTCACCGCACAAAATCAGCAGACTTGGAATCGCCAGAACATTTCAGATTGTTAAACCGTTTATGGAATTAACCGTCCTTGAAAATGTTGCAACAGCTGCACTTTTTGGAAAAAATATTCATATCCCCAAATCTAAAACCAGAGAAAATGCAAAATCGGCGGTAGAGGCTGTAGGTCTTTATGATAAATCGTCATACAAACCGGGTTCTCTTTCAATTGCAGAATTAAAAAAGCTCGAGATAGCAAAAGCCATCGCTCTCTCGCCGGAACTCCTGTTTCTTGATGAATCAATGGCCGGTCTGAATCTAAAGGAAACTCAAACTACCATGGATCTAATTCTTAAAGTGCGCGAACAGAGAGATTTGTCGATCTTTTTTGTAGAACATGTAATGAAAGTAGTTATGGGAATATCCGATAGAGTAATAGTTCTGCATCATGGTGAGAAAATTGCAGACGGTAAACCGAATGACATCGTAAATGATGAGAATGTAATAAAGGCATATCTTGGAAAACGGTATAAGAGGCAAAAAAATGCTTAAAATAGAAAAACTTTCAGCGGGTTATGCGGATACGCAGGTTCTGTGGGATATAAATTTATCGGTAGAAAGAGGTGAAACTGTTGCATTGGTAGGTTCTAACGGAGCCGGAAAATCAACGCTTCTTGAAACCGTAATCGGTCTTGTCAAACCGATTTCAGGATTGATAGAACTTGAGAACAAACCTATCTATGATGATTCTGCATCTATATCTATTCCCACCAGAGAAAGAGTAAAGAACGGAATGTCTCTTGTACCTCAGGGAAGACATCTTTTTCCGAATATGACAGTTGAAGAAAATATCTCTTTAGGGGCTTTTCTGCAAAACAACAGGAAGACGCTAAAAAAAGAACTCGAAAAGGTATACGAACTATTTCCAAGAGTCTATGAGAGAAAAAATCATCCTGCAGGCAAGCTTTCCGGTGGAGAGCAGCAGATGGTTGCGATTGCCAGAGCTCTAATGTCTAAACCTAAACTGCTTATGATAGATGAATTATCACTTGGATTGGCACCCGTAATCGTTGATATTCTCATAGAAATAATTTATGATATTAGCAAAACAGGCACTTCACTGCTTGTGGTTGAGCAGGATGTTCAGGTAGCTTTAAGTGTTGCAAAAAGGGCATACGTGCTTGAAACAGGCAAAGTTGTCATGAAAGGCAAATCAAAAGATCTGCTTGATGATCCACAGATACAATCGGCTTATTTGGGAATATAACTAAATTTATGTTTCCCTTTATCGGTTAATAAAATATTCCGTTCAAACAGTTTACAGCAAACTGCATTGCCACTCTGCCGGATCTTCCGGCACGGGCAAGCGCCCAGCGTTCAGCATTTTTTTCGTAGCGTTTTTCCCACTTAACGTTCAACTTTTTAAAGTAATATTTTACAATAGCCAGATATCTCTCTTTTGAAAGCGGATAAAACGGTATGATTAGACCGAAGCGAGCAGAAACAGAAAGAATTTCTGAGGAAGTTTCATCCGGATGAATGTCATCATTATTGATTTCGCTAACAAGATGTCGTTTATTTGCTGTTGCCGCAACGAGTGCATTTTCGGGAAGCATCGAAAGTCCTCCGTCAAGCGAACGCTTAAAATTACGATAGATATTAGGATCGTCAAGGCCCAAATCATCCATAAATATAAGAAATCGATAATGAATATTATAAATTTCTTCCGATAATTTTAGCAGCTCTTCAGGATCAGAAAGCTCTATTGCTTTAAGATCCCTGCCGGAAAACCGCTCTATCATTTCATGTACAAGAGTAGACTTTCCGCAGCCTCGTTCACCCCACAGCAGAACATTCACAGTCGGGGTTCCGTTAACAAATGCAGACAAATTTTTTTCCATAAGATCTCTCTGCTTATCCACGCCAAGCAATTTTGTTTCAGTTCTTCTAAAGCTCTTTGCCGGTACGATTCTTTCACTTCGGTTGTCCCAACGAAATGCAGTAAATTTATTTAAAATATCTGACTTCATTTATTCTCCGGTTAAGGTAATTCTATATAATTTTGAGTGCCCCACTGAAAATCCAAATCTTCCGATAAGGCGCAAACTGCAAAAGTTGGCAGCACGAATGAGGCCGATTCGGAGCTCATTATATATCTGCCTTTTTAAGATTTCTTATAATTTCAGCTGCATATTTTATAGCCTCTGATCTATTTTTTACATTCCCCTTAATCTGCTCTTCCCGTATTTTTCTGAGGATAGTCTTAAAGACCGGAGACGGTTTCAATTGAAATTCTCTTATTATATCATATCCGTTTATCAGAGGAGCAATCTGTTTTTTTGGTAAATAATAGTTGAAATAAAAATCTGAAAGCTCTATAAACATTTTATGCATATCTGCAAAGAGCGATTGCGATATTTGTCCTTTTGCAAGAGTATCTGCAATTGATAAAAAAAGAATTAATATGCCAAGTTCATCATATTTACTGAAAAATCTTATCTTATGCTTTTTCAGCATTTTCTTTTCTCTAAAAAGCCTGAAATAATCGGCAGTTGTGAGATGATAGAGAATAAGCTTCTTAATATCGATACTCTCTTTCTTTGCAAGAGAGAGTTTTGGCGCAATCTCCCCATTGAATATTTTTGCGCCTTTTAACTCATGCCTGTAAAAATGGATAGAACCCCGGTAGTTGGTTTTTACAAACGGTTTTCCTATATCGTGAAAGAGAGCTGCAACTTTAAGTATTATCCTATTTTTCTCAATCAATTCCTTCAATTCGGCATTATGCTTTATTATATTATCAATGTCACGAATCATCTCATCTATCTTTCTTACAGTCAGCAAAGAGTGATCTTTTACATCATAAAGATGAAATCTATTTTGAGTACATTCATTTGCATATCTAAAATTTCTAAACATCTGATCAATAAGCCCTACCCTGTTCATTTCAACAAGATATTCATAACTTTCTGTGGTGATAAGTCTCAAAAATTCATAGCCGATTCTTTCTGATGAAATGCGCCTGATCAATTTTTTGTTTTTTTCAATCAGCACTAAAGATCTGTCGGAAATTTTAAATTTTAATTCAGCTGCTATTCTGAAAGCTCTCAGCATACGCAAAGGATCATCTTTTATTGCATTTTCGCTTATTATTCTGATAATCCTGTTTTGCAGATCGGACTTTCCATTAAGAGGATCAATAATCGATTGAGTCGTAAAATCATACGCCATTGCGTTTATCGACAGGTCTCTTTTTAACAGATCGGATTCTATATCACCGGCTTTCGGCAAAGAAACATCAACTGTAAAATCTGCCCCATAAGATCTCCACACGGATCTGTCATTTCCAAATCGAAAAAAAGATACCCCGAGACTCATTGCAACAGATTTTATAAATTCCGATTCTTCGCCGAAAACAACAAAATCATAATCAGGACCATCTCTTCCCAAAATTAGATCTCTAACATATCCTCCGACCAGATAGGCTTTATATCTGCATGCCGCAGACGCTATTTTTTCAAAAAAGATACTGTTTTTTTTAAATTGTTCTTTTATTATCTTTATACCTTTTTTAGATAATTATAATTTTTCCATCTTGTCCGTTCAATATTTCACCTCCATTGTCGCCGACAAGATATGTATCTTCCAGTCCGACAACCCCTTCATCAAAAACAATTTTAGGCTCAACAGCTATCACCATAGATTTTTCCAGCGGTTCATCAAAACGTTTTGCCAGAACAGGATACTCATCCACAGCCAATCCTATACCATGTCCGACAAAGTGTACCTGCGATTCTCCTTGTCCCATAAAAACTTTTTCATATCCTGCTTTTGCCGCCTTTGCCAGTACGCTCTCATATATAGATGAAGGAATCTCACCCGGATGAAGTCTGTCTGCTATATAGTCTCTCATATCAATACAGAATTGATGCGCATCAGTCATTTGTCTGGGCAGATTCCCAATAGAATATGTTGTGCTCTTATCGGTTTTATATCCCTGATATCCATATAGAACATCAACCATAATCGGAGAATTTTTTTCTATTTTTATCAAAGGACTTCCAAAAAACGGACTGGCAGGACAAATTCCCCAACCGCCGCCGGGAGTTCCGTCGAAAACACTATAACATTTTCCTCCCTTTCCTGAAACAATAGTCGGCGTAGGTATCTCCTGCTCAAATGCATTCATGCGGCAGATGCCGTCATGCTCACCGTAAAACATCGCTTTAAGAATATCAGCGGCAAGCTGCTTTTCGGTTTTTCCCGCTCTGATAAGTTCCGGTATAATATTTTCGTGAAGCTCTTTCTGGAGTTCTCCTGCTCTTTTTAAAAGTGAAATCTCATAGTCGCTTTTCTTTGATCTTATATACGCCATGACAGAATCAATAGGTTGAAAATCAGCTTTGATTCGTTTTGATAATCTTGCCGAAACCTGTAAAGTTATGCGCATAAACTCAAGGCCGATCTTCTTGCCCGAACAATCTCCTATAACGGCCGTAATGTCTCCCATACTTTTCATAGGATAAATTTCTTTGATCGGCGATTCAAGCTTTGTTCGATAAAAACTTTTTCTGACAAAAAGCTTAGGCTGACCTTCCGGTTCGACAAACAGCATTGCATTTACAATTGTACCCGTAAGATAAAAAAGATTCATTCTGCCTGCTATAAGAGCACCATCCAGATTATTATATTGCAGCGCAGATTGAAGATTCTTTATTCTTTTGTCTATTTCATACTCCGGTAAATAAAATTGTTTCATTATATCTCCTTTCGAATTATTCAGGGTATCTCTGTTAATTCCGGGCATTTCAAATTAAGAGTTCAATTCATCGGCAGAACACAAATTGCAGCATCTATTTTCGAAATTTACAACGCAGAAAAAACTAATTCTAAGCCCAAGACAGTAGTTCATGGATTAACAGAGGTATCCTTAAATTGATGATAATTAGAAAAATTTTTCAACTGCTTATATATATCCGAAAGAACGGTACCAACCATTCCGCAAAGCAGAAAATCAGATATGCCGTCTTCCGTAAGAACCGTTTTTGATAAATTTATTTCAACCACAACAGCGGGACGTTTTTTATATTTTGCTATCCTTGGGAGTGAGGCGAATGGATAAACAACAGTTGATGTGCCACATACAAAAATCAGTTCAGCCTCTCTCATCTCGTTTATGGAGTTTTCAATAATATCTTCATCAATGGGCTCTGTAAAATGTACGACATCATCCTTAAGAGCATTTCCACAACGGCATAAAGGGGGAAGTTTGTCAAAATTTACTTCATTCCAAAAATATTTAGTACCGCAATTGATACATTTAAGTTTATCAATACTTCCATGATATTCAATAACATTTTTTGAACCGGCTTTACGGTGTAATCCATCCACATTCTGTGTAATTACAGATTTTACAAATCCTTCTTTTTCCATAGAACTTATGATAAAATGTGCCTTATTAGGTTTCGCATTCCTTAGGGTTTTGTAAAATTTTCCATATCTTGAATCGAAATCAAGAATTGCTTCCCAATATGCTTTTGGATTTTTTAAAAAAAGCTCGTAAAGATGATAGGCGTACTCCTCTGATTCTTTGTCATTTGTCCAGATTCCATTGACGCCTCTGAAATCCGGTATACCTGATTCAGTGGATATTCCGGCACCTGTCAAAATAGCAGTATTATCGCTTTTTACAATCAGTTCGGCTATTTCCAAAAGTTTTACATCAGCAGGCAAGTCGTTTTGCATACTCGACATATCGCTCACCCAATATCTTTTTGTGCGCCAAAACCTCTCTGAACGATGTTATGGCAATCTTATTTCCGGCAAGACCAACCATAACCCCGCTTATACCGTCAAGAAGTGTTTTCACCGCCTGAGCACCCAGTCGAAATCCAAGCATTCTGTCGAATACGGTAGGAGATCCGCCTCTTTGAAGATGTCCCAAAACAGTAACGCGTGTATCAAATTTTGAGATGGTTTTTAAAGCATCAGACATTTCAGCTGTTGCTCCGGTTCCCTCGGCAACTACAATAATACTGTATTCTCTGCCTCTCTCATGCTCATTTTTCAGCCTTCCGGCAATACTTTTAATATCGTATTGCACCTCAGGAATAATAAGCGCTTCCGCACCGGTTGCCATAGCTCCTACAAGAGCCAAATATCCGGATGACCGCCCCATAGTTTCAATTACAAAAGCTCTGCCATGAGAGGAAGCGGTATCTTTTATGCTGTCAATAGAGCGTACGATCGTATTAAGTGAAGTATCAACACCTAATGCAATATCGGTTCCATATATATCATTATCAATTGATGCCGGAATAGCCACAACCGGTACTCCTATTGACTCTAAAGCCATTGCTCCATGAAGAGACCCGTCACCGCCGATCACTATCAATCCATCAATATCATTTTTTTGCAGCACTACAGCGGCCTGCTTCTGAATCAAAACCTTTTCAAATTCCGGAAATCGAGATGTTTTAAGGAGAGTTCCTCCTTTTCTTGCAGCTCCCGACACGGTTTTATAATACATTTCAATAGCCGCACCTTTGACCAAACCAAGATAGCCTCTTAAAAAACCGGTTACGGAAATATTATCCCTGCGTGATTCTTCAACAATTGATTTGAGAGTAGGATTCATGCCTGCCGAATCACCGCCGCTCGTTAAAACTGCTATACGTTTCATATCATTAGCTCATCTGCATTCTTTTATATCCTCTTTGATGCGGGTTATCAATTCGTTCGCATTGTTAAACCGTATTTCACCTCTAATATAACGTATAAGCTCCAATTTTACAACCTTACGCTCCAAATCTCCGCTAAAATTTATTAAATGAGCTTCTATATGTCTTGAGTCGCCGAATGTAGGGTTTGTTCCAATATTTACTGCCGCTTTATATGTCTTATCTTTAATGGATGCATTACCGCAATACACTCCATCTGCCGGCAAACCGATTCTGGGATATAGATTGATAGTAGGAATTCCTATTTTTGAGCCTCTTCCATTGCCCCTTTTTACTCTGGATGTAACAGAGTAGTGCCTGCCCAACATTCTACCTGCCTTTTCCATATTGCCCGACATAAGATATCGTCTTATTTTAGAACTGCTGACTATTTCCCCATCAACCATAACAGGCGGAACTACCGCAACCTTAAATCCGTACAGTTTTCCCAGAATCTTAAGTTTTTCTATATCACCTTGTGCGTTCTTCCCAAATGTATAATCATACCCGACAATTGCATATTTCATATTTATGTTTTTCAGGATGTATTCTTTTATGAAACTATTGTAATTCATATCTCTTATCGCTTCATTAAACCTGTTAATCATACTAACCTTTATTCCCGATTTTTTAAAAGACTCAATCTGATCTCTGAAACCCGATATTATAAACGGAAGTGTCGGTTTGAGAATAAATCTCGGGTGCGGCCAAAAAACAAAGACAGCAGAAATCAAAGCTTCTTTTTTTGCAATTTCATATGCTCTGTTTAATACTTTTTGATGGCCGATATGAACTCCGTCAAAACTTCCGAATGCCACAGCCATTCCTTTTTTCAAAATTCTGTCATCAAAATTTCTTACAATTTTGATATGTCTCAAATTGTCCATCAATTTAGTGCTTCAACCGATAGATCTGTCCCGAACTCACGTTCCATAGCATCTATTATTTCATCAACTATAAAATCAGGGGTTGATGCCCCTGTAATAAGCCCTATTGTGCTGTTTCTTGGAAACAAATCAAAACCGATGTCTCGAACGGTCTCAATATGATAGCATGTTTCGCAATGATTTTGACATACGGTGTATAGCCTTCTTGTATTTGCACTGTTTTTGCCGCCTACAATAAGCATAATGTCAACCATACAAGACAGCTTTTCGGCTTCTGTCTGTCTGCTTTCGGTTGCTCCGCATATAGAGTTATATATATCAACCTCGGCAGCTTTATCAAGAAGCACCATCACAACTTGTCTGAATAGCTGTTTCGACTGTGTTGTTTGGGAAACCACGGCAATCTTTTTAAAATTAGGAAGCGCCCTCACCTCTTCGATCGATTCGGCAACTACAATATCTTTTGCATACGACATTACTGCTTTAACCTCAGGATGCTGCTTATCTCCAAAAATCAAAACAGTGATCTTTTCTCTACTTTTTCGTTTAACAAAATCCTGGGCATTCTTGACAAAGGGACAAGTTGCATCTATATAATCAATTCCAATCTTATTCAGTAAATTATATGTATCGGGGCCAACTCCATGAGATCTTATAACAATTTTGTAATCCTTATTTGTCTTATCATTTACACTATTAATCGTCTGAACACCTTTCTTCCTCAATCTCTCAATCATTTGAGGATTGTGAATCAGCGGCCCGAATGTTTTTACCTTGTATTTAGACGAAAGTTCATCAACAATACCAACTGCTCTTTTGACACCATAACAAAATCCGATGTTGTTTGAAAGTATAAGTCTCATTAGCTGACAGATTTTTTGAGAGTATTGCGAATAATTGAATTAATCATTTTTAAAACTCTGTCGTAACTTGCAGTCGTATCCAGATATACGGCATCAGCTGCCATAGAAAGCGGCGAAACAGCTCTGCTCATATCCTGCATATCTCTATCACTCAACTGCTTTTTGGTTGCGAACTTATCATCCTTTGCTCTTCTTTTAGTACGCACCTCAAGCGGAGCATCCAAAAACAGCTTCAAATCGGCATTTGGAAATATGGCAGTTCCTGCGTCTCTCCCTTCAACAATTGCGGATCGTTTACCTACCATCCGATATATCATTTCGTTTACGTTTTCCCTTACTTTTAAATCTTTGGCAATATTGCTTGCGGCAACAGCTGCCTTTTCGCCTCGTATATCGCCTTCTATGCTCTTGCCTCCATAAAAAAGATCCCATTTGCCGCCGCTGTTTCTGAATTTGAGCCGCATCTCATCAATATCTTTGATTATCGCTTTGGCTCTATATAGCGCACCACTGTCTATATATAAAAAGTTAAGTTTCTCCGCAATCCTCTGACTTACGCTGCTTTTTCCCGCACCCGAAGGACCATCAACGGTAATAATGATCTGCTTATCTTCAATATTTTCTAATTTCGCATCTCTTGCAGCCGAAAGAAATTCCAACACTCCTCTCTCATTTTCTATGCATTCTTTCAGACGATTCAGACTTCTCTCGTATTTTTCGATTGATTTGGTCAGGTTTTTTTTATTATAAATAAAGATATCGTTCCACATTGACGGAGAACTTGCGGCAATTCTGGTATAATCCGCCAAGCCGCCCCCTATGTATTGAGGCAGATGCCCGTCTACAATCACGGAATCAACAAGGCTATACGCAGCTATATGCGGAAGATGACTCACTGCGGCAAAGATCTCATCGTGCCTTTCCGCATTCATAAATACAATAGTTGCCCCAACCGATCTCCACAATTCCGATACCTTTTCAATTCTGCTGTCTTTTTTTTCTGTTGTAATAATAACATTTTTTTTCTTAAACAAGCCAGGTACAGCTGCCGACGGTCCGCTGTTTTCGGTTCCTGCAATCGGATGACATGGCACGAAATGCTGACTGTTTTCAATTCTGTTAATCCGATTTATTATATATTTCTTAACGCTTCCGGTATCAACAACAATTGCTTTATCGTTTAATTTTGGTGCAATCTTTTTGTATACATTAGGTATTTGGCCAACCGGAACCGACAAAACTACAAAGTCACTTTGACCGACTGATTCCAAAGGTGCCGCTTCATCTATAATGCCAAGCCTCACAGCTTCGTTCAGATTGGATTGATCACTATCATACCCTACTATTTTATCAGAAAGCTTATGTTCTCTTATATCTAAAGCTAAAGAACCTCCGATAAGTCCCAACCCAACTATAAAAACTTTTGAAAACACTTACGAAATTGTTCTGCCAACTGCTTTTGATATTATTTCTATTGCCTTCATCATAGTATTAAAATCAGATGGAAGAAGAGCTTGCACACCATCGGACAATGCTTCAGCCGGATTTGGATGCACCTCAACCATAATACCATCAGCTCCGGAAGCTATAGCAGCAAGTGCCATAGGTATAACAAGATGTTTTCTGCCGGTTGCATGCGAGGGATCAACAACAATAGGCAAATGAGAAAGCTCTTTTATTGCAGGAACAATGGCAAGATCCAAAGTATTTCTCGTATACTGCTCAAATGTTCTTATGCCTCTTTCGCATAAAATTACTTCTTCGTTTCCTTCGTTCATAATATATTCTGCGGCAAGCAAAAACTCCTGAAGCGTAGCAGACATTCCGCGTTTCAGCATAACAGGCTTTTTTGTTTTTCCAACTTCCTTTAAAAGACTAAAATTTGCCATATTACGTGCGCCTATTTGAAAAATATCGGTATATTTTTCAATAAGTTCTACGTCTCTTACATCCATAACTTCTGTTATAACTTTCATTCCGGTTGCATCGGCGGATTCTCTGAGAATTTTTAAGCCTTCTTCTCCAAGACCCTGAAAAGAATAAGGGCTTGTTCTCGGTTTGAACGCACCGCCTCTCAATATTGTAGCACCGTTAGCGGAAACCGATTCTGCAACCTTCATAACCATATCTCCGTTTTCAACCGAACATGGTCCGGCCATAACGGTTATCTTTTTGCCTCCGATTTTAGCGTTTTTTACATCTATAACGGTATTCTCAGGATGAAACTCTCTGCTGACCAGTTTATACGGTTTATTGACCTGCATAACATTTTCGACACCTTCAAAAGCAAGAAATGCTCTGCTTTGCAGCGTTTCCCCTTTACCTATCACACCAATTACGGTTTTATTGTCACCTTTGGAAAGATGAGTTTCAAAGCCCCATCTATTTATTCTTTTGATTAGTGCGTCAACCTGTTCTTTGGTTGCGCTGCGTTTCATTACAATAATCATCATCTATTCCTCGTTTAACACAGATTTTAGACTTGCTATAAATCTTTCATTTTCGGTTTCGTTGCCAACTGTTATTCTCATAAACTCCTTAAGGCCGTATCCTGACATACTCCTGACAACTATACCTTTTTGAAGCAGTTTATCAGATATGTTTTCTGCATCCGTTTTTAAATTTATCAGCAGAAAATTGGCATAGCTTTCCGTATATTCTATTCCCATGTTTTCAAATTCAGATTTGAGATAAGTCATACCGGATTCTACCATGAATCTTACTTTGGATAAAAATTCAGTGTCATCCAATGCGGCAAAAGCGGCAATTTGGGCAGCTTTATTTACATTGAAAGGCTGCCTTACATGGTTTATGGCATCTATAATCTCTTTATCTCCTATTGCGTAACCTATTCTTAATCCTGCAAGACCGTATGCTTTCGAAAATGTTCTCAATATCAGAAAATTATCAAACTTGCGTATAAAATCTATTGTTTCGGGGAAATCGGGTTTGCCTGTCGCATATTCGTAATACGCCTCATCCATAACCACGAGAATATCCTCAGGTATATTCTTCATAAAGTCCATTAATTCGTCATGCTTGATGATGGTGCCTGTCGGATTATTCGGAGAATTCAAAAAGATGACCTTTGTGTTTTCATTAATTGCATCCTTAACTGCATAAAGATCGGTTTTGAATTCTTTCAACGGCACTCTGAGAACATTAACTCTGTGAACTGCTCCAATAAGCAAATATTCTGCAAATGATGGAAATGCCATAATCGCCTCATCGGTTTCCTGGCAAAATGCAGAATATATAAGATTGATAATTTCATCAGAACCGTTGCCTACTGCAATCTGCTCCGGCAAAACGGAATACTTACCGGACAGCTTGCCTATAAAATCATAATTTGAGCCATCCGGATACCTGTAAAAGGTATTGATATTCTCTTTCAATGCAGCTACTGCAAGAGGCGACGATCCTAAGCTGTTTTCGTTTGAAGCAAGTTTTACAATCTCATCGGCAGCCATACCTATTTCTCCTGCTGCATGTGCAATAGGTTTACCGGCTTTGTATGTAACCAAATTTTTAACCCAATTTCTAACTTTCATTACTTTTACCTCTGTTTATTTGTTGTTTTCCAGCCTTTGAGCAGGATAAGAACCAAGATGCTTAAAAATTGTTGACTGCATCTCAAGTTCGCCCATTGCTCTCTTGATATTTTCATCGTTTATATGCCCGTAACAATCAATATAAAAAATATAGCTCCAAGGATCATTTTTGTTAGGTCGTGAAATAATCCTGGTTAAATCAATACCCCATCTTGAGAAAATTGACAGTGCATCGTATAGCAATCCTATTCTATTCCTGGTTGAAAAAAGTATAGATGTTTTATCTGATCCTGATGGTTTAGCGTCGAAGTTGCCGATAACTAAAAAGCGGGTTGCATTGTCGGACATATTCTCAATATTTGGAGCAAGAAGGTTAAGATGATAAATATCAGCAGCCGTTATAGATGCTATAGCAGCGGATTGGGGTTCGCCGGATGCAAGTTTTGCAGCTTTAGCTGTGCTGGCAACATCTATTGTTTCTACATTGAGATTATTTTTTATCCATTTTTTACACTGTGCTAATGCGTATGGATGAGAATAGATTTTTTTAATTTCTGAAATAGATTTCTCCTGACTTAAAAGATGATGGTGAACTTTAAGTACAATCTCTGAAACTATCTTTGACTTAGTTTTAAGAAAAATATCCAGCGAATCATTTATAATGCCTTCATTTGAGTTTTCAATAGGAATAACTCCAATATCAGATCTGCCGGATTGGACAGACGAGAATACTTGCTCGATATCATTCTGCGGAAAATATTTAGCACTAAGTCCAAAGCGAGAAATTGCCGCTTCCTGGCTGAATGTTGCCTCAGGTCCTAGATATGCTACCTTAAGAGCACCTTCCAGCAGAATAGATGCAGATATGATTTCTCTGAAGATAAATTTTAGACTTTCCTGCGGAAACGATCCCTCGGAAAATTGCATCACTCTGTTAAAAACAACTTTTTCCCGTTCAGGAGCAAATATGGGAGATCTCTCCTTTCTTTTGACCTCACTTATTTTTTTTACCAATTTTGCCCGCTTATCTAAAAATTCTACAATATCTTTATCTATGCGATTGATTTCTTCTCTTATCTTTTTCATAATAGATCGCCGCCTATCTTGCGAAGTTTGGCATATCTTGCCTTTACTACTTTATCGGATTTTAAAGATTTCAGTTCTTTTAAAGATTTTTTGATAAAAGCAGCAATATTCTTGGCTGTCTGCAGCTTATCTCTGTGGGCTCCGCCCGGAGGTTCGTCTATAACTTCATCAATAATTCCAAACTGCAAAAGGTCTTTCGCGGTGATTTTCATAGCTCTCGCCGCCTGTTCTGCATGATCGGCTGATCTCCATAGAATGGATGAACATCCTTCGGGAGATATAACCCCGTATATCGAATACGAAAGCATTGCAATTCTGTCTGCTACCGCTACTGCAAGTGCACCCCCTGATCCCCCCTCTCCTGTTATAATGGAAATTATAGGAGTTTTAAGTGATGACATCTTATAGAGATTCATTGCTATAGCCTCTGCCTGACCTCTTTCTTCTGCATCAGGACCGGGATACGCTCCCGGTGTATCGATAAAATTTATTACAGGCAGCCTGAACTTCTCGGCCAGACCCATTATTCTTTGAGTTTTTCTATATCCTTCGGGACGAGCCATTCCAAAGTTATATTTCAAATTATCTTTGGTAGTCTCGCCTTTTTGATGACCTATGACAGCTACAGACATGCCGCTGAATTTGCCAATTCCTGCAACTATCGCCTCATCTTCTTTAAACAGTCGGTCGCCGGAGAGTTTTGTAAAATTTTCTATAAGCTGCTCAATATAAAAATCCGTATGCGGTCTGTCGGGATGCCTTGCAATCTGAATGCGCTCCCTTAGAGTAAGACTATTATAAAGCTCTTTCAACAATTGATTGCGTCGTTTTCTGATAATCTCTATCTCATTATTTATATCAAATTTACCCTGCAGAGCCTCAAGTTCCTCTATTTTTTTATCAAGCTCGGCTATCGGCTCTTCAAAAGGAAGCAGATGAATCATTTTTTTACCTTCGTTTTATCTTTCAGCAGTTTGTATATAATTGAATCACAAATTGCATCTTTGCTTGCATCCAGAATATCGGTTGAAACCCCAACCGTTTCCCAGCTTGTTTCGGAATCTTTTGTTGTTATAAGAACTCTTATGGATGCTTTTGCTCCATTCTCCGGTACAAGAATTCTAACTTTATAATCGGTAAGTCTGCATTCTGAAAGTGTAGGAAAGAACTGCCCGAGAGCTGCTTTTAGCGCCTGATCAAAAGCACTGACAGGCCCGTTTCCCAAACTTGCAGTATG
>JAADFJ010000087.1 GCA_013152955.1 Campylobacterota bacterium | reverse complement strand
GTTGTTTTTGAACTGTTTGCACAATACCTCCTGAATATACCTTAGATCTGTCACTTACACAAGTAAATAAATCGCAAGCTGTATTATACATATTTCTGAGCAGCAGTTTTGTTTATTCCTGCCGTATTTTTTGAATTAGCCCTATCTATCAAATCCCGACAAATAGTGCAGTGGTCTCATAATCTGCAGCGAAAATTGATCGGGGCGATTTTACAGAAGCCCTGACTCTGTTTACGGTTATCGTTGCTATGCCTCGTAAGTTTTGATATGGAATTACCGTTTCATAAACTTGTCCAATCTGCCAGCCGTTTCGTTCGGATGCGTCGATTCACAGTCCGAGAAACAGTTTCCTGATATAAATTTCCAATATACGTAAAGACAGAAGAGAGAAAGATTTTGCTTAAGTGCCGTTTAGTGTTTAGAATAAGCCATCAAATTTTTCTTAAAAAAGCTTATCCAGACAAGACATATAGGTCTGTCATTGATTTTTTTTCCGTTTTTAGGAAGATATACGCCGAACGAACAGCTGCTGCAGCGCCAGTCAGGATAACCACAAGCCGAAAGAAGTATTTTTTCTGTCGGAAGTTTCATGGCTATGTCAACAAGCGTCTTTTCTATATCTTCCTGCGACGGATTGGAAATTCTATCAATATGTTTTCTCATAATATCGGAGAGACATTTTATGTCACTGTTGGTTTCTTTTTCTGCAAGCTCTATAAACTTTTCGGTCTGAGTAACTATTTTTTTCTTTTCCATTAAATTTCAATCCTTTTAATTTCTGAGTTTGATTTAGCGATTTTGAGTAATCCGGCCGTTCTCATATCTCTTTCTACATCCCTTCTTTTTGACAATTCGTTAAGTTTGAAGAGATAACCGGACAAATCATTCTCGCCGCTTTTACATTTATCAATAACCTCTCTATAAAATGAGATCATATCAAAAATTAATGAGTTACCGTATTCTCTTCCCTGTACTTTGAGATAACTTACACCGTTCCGAAGCGCTACAGGAATTGTATTAAGCAGCAAAAATGCATCATTGGCCATCTTGACGCTTGCTTTGTCGCTTTCCCATGCAATTTGGCATATCCTGTTGCAGTGCCCTCCTCTGTTGGGGCTGCCGAAGAATCGGTTTTTTCCGTTTTCAATATGCCAATCCTGTTTTATATAGCTGCTCATAGTGCATTTTCCAAGATACGTAAAGCAGTTGTTTGAATGGAGAAAAATCTCAAGTTTCAGATTCAGATCATCCTGAATAAATTTAATTTCATCCATAGTAATATTGCATGGCGCTACTATGCATGTTGCACCGGCCGCCCTGTAAAATTTTATATCATTCTCATTGATAATATTTGCTCCGGCGCTGGCATGAATTTCAAGGTCGGGAAACCGGTCTCGTATCAAACTCATTGCACCCGGATCGGTCATTATAACTCCTTCTATGCCGTATGAGTTAAATTCTTCTATCGTTTTGAGCATCAAAGGAAACTCAGTTGATGAAGCTATGGTATTAAAGGCAACTCTTACCTCTTTGTTGCGGATGGATGCGTATCGGGCAAGAGTTTTTATATCTTTACTGCTCATCTCATAATTTTCAGTTCTTCTACTCCAGCCTCGCGCCCCTACATATACGGCATCTGCTCCTCTTTCCAAAACTCCCACAGCCATCTCAAGATTTCCACCTGGAGCCAGCAGCTTTGTTGTCATATTGCCTCCTTATTCCGTTTTGAAATATATTTATATCCTGATTGTTTAAAGAAATATCCATTGCATATTCCAAACTTGGCAAGCATGGACAGCTCTCTTACGGCATAGATCTCGTCAATTTTTCCTTCAGCCAGATCTCCGTATATTGATGAGGCGGTTTCCAAATATACCTCATCTCTTCTGAAACCGTAAATATAGAAATATCGGTAACCCGATTTGAGCATATCCCGCAGATATTCAGCCATGCATAACTCATATCCCGATATAGGGGCTCTTCCTATGTTTCCCAATTGCCATTCATCCTGTCTGAGCCATTTAGGAGTTCGGCACAGAGTTTCGCAGCTTCCCTCCATCTTCAATTCATCGATAAAGAAGCAGTGATCAGAGATACCAAGAGGAATGTTGCCGTTGATCGGCATAGTAATCTGAACCGATTTTTTAATTATGTCAATCTCCTCAAGCGCAAGCTCGGGATTGGGAAATACCCTGCTGGCACCGAACTGCTTCAACAAATCGGCTGTCTGTTTTGTATAGAGATTTATAAACAGACCGGCATGAATATCTTTCGATTTTATCAGACGCAGCAACCCCATGTTATGGATCTCAAAACCGTCTATAGGCAATTTTTCGGCTTTTTCTATTAACGTCTCTATCCATTTAAAATCGTCGGTTCTCGGCACGGCATACAGAGATAAATAACATTTTTTCCCTAATTTCTTAACTTTATCAACGGCTCTGTTGAGATCATTTCCACTGGATATATTTCCGGGGAACTTTGGACAGGTCGGATCCCCGAGATATATTGTATCAAAATTTTTTATTGCCCTATCGGTTAAAGTTTTTACGGTTGCAATATGAGTCGCTAATTCCATGCTATTATGCCCCCTATTTTTTTGAATTCTCTGCTACTTCTTTGATATCGCCTCTTCCGGCAATCTTTAGAGACTTAGCTCCCGACGAGATCATCGCTTTTATAAATTCCAAATCGTCTTCCATAACGGTCAATCCCGTAATATGTTTGCATGGTTTGCTGCAAACTCCAAATCGTTTGGCACTGCTTTTTCTCTCGTAGCTGTCCCACCAGCATTTACCCATCTGAAGAGCTCTGCATAGATTGCCTGAGACAAAAACCTCTACATCCAAAACAGATGAAATAGCTGCTATTTCATCCGGCATCACAGACGGCGGAACAATTACTCTTGAGGCACCTATATTCTTATAAAATGCAGCTTCCTGGTAGCTTATAACGGAAACTCCTACTGAGAGATGAACAGGTAATAGCCTTGCAACCGAATTTATCAGTCCTGCATCCTGAATTATAACCGCATCTACTAACTCTGAAACGGCCGCAATATTTCTCAGAAACAGCTCTTCATCTGCAGTATAAGGCATTCTGTTGAAAGCACAGTAAAGCTTTTTCGAAGTCGCTTTACGTAATTCTTCCATTTCCTGTTTATTAATTTCAAAGCTTTTGGAAGAATGACTAAAACCGGCCATTCCGAAATAGAAACCGTCTGAATAATTCTCCAGCATCTTAATATCCTCAACGCTGCAGATTGGTGAAACAATTTCTAAACTTTTATTCTCTCTCATGCTTAAATAATAATAATATTTTACTATTATGCAATATTTATGTCCTATAAAAGTTGAGGTAATCATTCATATTCTTGAATTATCTCCTTACGATGGTAC
Organism: Campylobacterota bacterium; assembly: GCA_013152955.1. GTDB lineage: Bacteria > Campylobacterota_A > Desulfurellia > JAADFJ01 > JAADFJ01 > JAADFJ01. Next base: position 141 of record JAADFJ010000087.1, on the reverse strand, counting down.
AATTATATTCCATAATGAACAAAAAGGATATGTCGCAAGGGCCGTTTTTGGGTGCTCACGTCTCCATTTCGGGCGGTTTTGAAAATTCAATAAAACAGGCAAAAATTCTGGGGTGTCATGCCATACAGATCTTTTCAAAGA
>JAADFJ010000086.1 GCA_013152955.1 Campylobacterota bacterium | reverse complement strand
ATGTTACGCACTAAACGCAGTTTCAGCAAAAAGAGAAAGCGTTAGATACAAGGAAGGTTCTTGCCGGCGTAGCCGCAGCTACGGCGGCAAGGTTCCAACGCAGTAGATAATGCTTTATCTTTTTGCCCTTCTTTTTGCCCTTCGGGTGGCAATATTAACGCATAATTGCTGCGTTAGTGTCCTTGAAGTAGCCCGGTTACTCCTGCGTTACACTGCCTTGTACTTATAGCTACTATTGCCACTGCAGCTGTGTTTAGTGCGTAACATCAGTTTTTAAGATGGATAAAGAGCTATTTTTCAGAACGCATAAGTTTGATAAATATCGATTCCAGATCCCTCCCGATCGGTTTTATGCTGATGATTTTTAGATCAAGTTCCTTTAATTTTTCAAGGACAGATGCGAAAAGTGCCGCTTCTTTAATCGTTATGGCGTAAAGAGTTTCTCCCAGATTTTCTACGCCGTTGATATTGCTCAGCTTTCCGGCTTTTGCCGCCGATTCAGCATCTCCCTCAAAAATAATTTTATATCCGGCCGAAGACAGATATTTCATCTCATCTTTACTGATTGTTTTGATTATCTTTCCCTTGTTGAGGATTACGACATTGCTGCAGAGATCTTCTATATCGCTGATGATATGTGAGCTGAAAAAGATTGTTGCACCTTCTTTGTTCAATCTTTTTATCGTTTTTTTGAATAGATATCGTCCAATCGGATCAAGTCCGCTCATCGGTTCATCCAAAATAATTATATTCGGTTTATGGATTATGGCTGCTATAATGCCGAGTCGCTGAATCATTCCTTTGCTATATTTTCTTATCTGTTTATCTGCCGAGTCGGATAGTTCGAATAGATTGATAAGTTTGTCTGCGCGGTCGGCAGCCTCTCTTTTTTGAATGTTATGCATTGATGCTTGAAACATCAGAGTTTCCATACCGGTCAAATTTTCTACAAATGATGGGTTTTCAGGCAAAAAGCCCAGGTTTCTTCTGGCTCTATAATCAGTCGAATCGATACCGTTTATCAATACTTTTCCTTCATCCGTCTTTATCAGATCCATAATTATTTTTATGGTGGTACTTTTGCCGGCTCCGTTAGGCCCCAAAAATCCGAATATTTCGCCTGTATCGACGCAAAAGCTGACTCCCTCAACTGCCTTCTGTTTCTTTTTCAACGATCGGAATGTTTTATGAATATTCTCTATTTTTATTGCTTCCATCTTTAACGTCCTTTATGATAATCAGCAAGTTTGCTTGTAGTTTTTATTTTACCTTTATCTATATAAAATGTGCCTCCATACGGGTCTATCGGTATTTTTGTTAATATATTTTTATTAATAAGCTGTTTTAAATTTTTTGGATAAATCCCGTATTTTGTTTTATACTTTTCTGCGGCATTTTCTAAAATCGCTATTTTGATAAGAGCATTCAAGCGTTTCCTGTAGACTGACTTTACGGATTTATTGCGGCTGTTTTTTATCATATATCGGAGAAACAGTATTCCGAGTTTAGTTTTCCCTCCTTCATAAAAGTAACGGGCAGCAAGAGTTGTGAATAAAGATGAGCCGGTAAGTTTGGCTGCCAATTTAAAGTAATGCGCCGCTTTGGTATAATTCTTTAAAAAATAGGCGTTGTTGAATCCTAAAAAAAATGGCAGCTGAAAATCCCACGATCTGTATTTGAAGGCATATCTCAATAAAAAATTGAGGTCTTTTGTATGACCGATATTCGTAAATGCAGCCTGAGCAAAATAGTAAGCGTCTTCGTTGTACGGATTCAGCATAATGGATTCTTCAATTGTTTGAAACAGGTTAAAATATTCGATATTCTTGAACCGCCTGCTCATAACCGCCTGTTTTTTGTTTCCAAAATATGTAATACTCTTGAAAGCAAGATAATCCCCCGTTATCCATCTGAACTCGCCCAATGACGCACGATACAATTTTCCTTGAGGAGTATATCCTAATTTTAGCGGGTTCTTTTCCATATTGTTTTTAAAATACGGAATAAGCGCAATATAGGCGACTATAAATAGAAACAGAACAATATAAGTCTTTTTCAATTCATACCAGATCTTTCTTGTTGAATATTGCCATTGATAGCGATAATACTATCCCGAGATAGAGCACAAAATAAGCCAGTGAATACAAAATTGAGCTGTAATTGATCTTTAAAGCGTACACTGCATAGGTGGTTAGATCAAATGAAGAGAAATTGGGTATAATATAGTACAGAAACTTGATCAGATATTTGAATGTTAACGGATATCCGGAAGTGCCTGCGGAGCTCAAATAGTCATAAACTCCCTGAGATGCATTTCCTATAATATATATGATGACTGTTCCAAAAAACGGGATAAAAAATGATGTGGCAAAAGATGTGAACAGAAATCCGATACCCATCAGAAGCAGGTATTTAAGAAGTGTCATAATTGCTGCCCACGCTATATTTGACCAGATAATCGGCAGTTTCGATTGATACATTCCCGCGGATATTGTTATTGCCGCAGCCGACAAAAGCATATTAATTATAGTGATTGCTATCAGGATCATTGCAAAACCGAGAAATCTGCCTAGAAAATAGTTGGTACGATTAATCGGATTTGACAGAATTGTATAGTCATACTTCCGCTCAATATCGCGCCAGACGGTTACAACTCCGCCGAATATTGCCAAAAACAGCAGGATAAAGGAGTTGAGGGAGAGCGACATTGTGATGGAAACTTCCTGAATCTGCCGCATTGAAAACGAGCTGAAGACCGGAACGAGGACAAACAGCAGCAGCATAGATAATATCAGATAAAATATCCTGTCTTTTATCATTGCCCTAATGGTGAAAAATGCTATCTTCAGCATAAAAACTCCGGTGTATGGTTTGTGGCTATTATAAAGAGATAAGCATATAAGGCAAGAATAATATCATCGGTATCAACGGGGCAGTGTCTTGCAGGCCTGTTGGTAAACTTTTTGAGACCGCTTCCTATTTTGTGTAAGCCGTTTTTACTGATGTAATTATACAACATTTTTCCTTATATATCCATCAAGTCTATCTTTAAAAAT
>JAADFJ010000085.1:3138-4536 GCA_013152955.1 Campylobacterota bacterium | reverse complement strand
TACGCATATATGGCGTGGACTTAGAAAATTGGCTGATATGACTGAAGGCGCTCGATTATTACAACATACTTGTGGGTAATAGAAAGGTTCTCTGGGCAGACGGCGCTTCGGCGCCTCTGACCCGATATTCAGCCATTGAAAAATAGGTCTGGTTGATGTGCTGGTTAGGCGATTTCTTCCAACCCCGGCACACTATCTGGTTCTCCTAGCAATGCCCCCCATTTTTTAATAACTGAAAGTGCCGTATTAAAACTTGTTACTACTGACTCACTATTAATCTTCTGTATAAAAGGCGGTTCAACCCGTTCTGGTTGAACCATAAAATCTATGCTTGACACAATCATACCATCACTACATTGAATATTCGTTACAGAGGGCATAATGTACTTGCCTGATAATTCAGTAATCTTGTAATGAACAAGATTATTTCTCAACGAAATTAGTTCACCAATCTTATCTTCTATATCACTTTCCAAATCATGGTCATGCTTCATTTTAAATAGAATTCTGTATTTTGCAGAAACAGAAGATTCACCCTTGTTTTTCCGGTATCTCTTTCTCAGGTGAATGAAGTCATTTATCTCCTCTTTTGGGACGATATCTTCAGATACTTCATTAGCGAATGCTTCTAATGACATAGCAGAGAACATAATCCCACTTATACAAAAAGCTAAATAATTATTTTCATCACCTTCAGTTTTTGCCCCTTCTGCATTTTTATAAGCCTGATCTAGATAAAACCTCACGAGCGAAATATGAAAATATCTCGTACCGCTTGATCCATCAAGTTTTGTTTCAAATATTACGGGCATATTTATCGCCTAACGACTAAATAACCGGCGATTTTTTCAGTGGGTAGTTTTTTCGCCCACTGAAAAAATTGTCCGTGTTCATTTTTTTGTTAGAATTAAACGAGGTAATAAAGAGTCGCTACCCACATTCAATTACCTCCGATTTTTTTGCAATAACGCCATGCTTTGAATTATTTTTGTATCTCGTTTAGCTACGCTCTAAATATTTGCATGCTCTGGGTTCTTGGTAGTTAAAGACTACCTCGCAATGTATCAGTATAGTTCAAATTATCAGCCTTGAGATGACTGGTTGAACGAAGGAAGCGTTTTGAACAAAGGCAATAAGAACAATGGCAATTCCGTATCTTTTTATTTGACTTGCTTTTTAAAACCGTAACGGACTACCTAACGTCTCCCAAACATTGAATTTGCTGATTCACTTTACAGAATATTGATTCAGAAAATATCTATACACTTTTATTTTTTTATGCACTTCTTTATTTATACTTTTAACTTGCAAAAATTCTAACGTCCGGTGTTAAGCAGAATAGGCGATGTACACGTGTTTATGTGTGCATTGCCTATTCTGTCTTCAACCCGCTTGATA
>JAADFJ010000085.1:0-3075 GCA_013152955.1 Campylobacterota bacterium | reverse complement strand
TGCTTGTGTAACTGGCTATCAAAAAGGGTTAAGAGAACTTAACACCGGACGATAGCGCAGAAAACGCGAAGCGTTTTCTGCGCTATCGTCGAAATAAGCCGCGCGTCTTTTTGCGTCGGCTTAATTTTTTTGTTAGCTGCTCTGCTAAGCAAACTTACTTACAATTTTCACGCCACGAAACTAATTGATTTTTTACAAAATCCGTTATTTTTTCTTTTAAATTAAGATTATTTCCCGTGGTCTTAATATTCACCAAATAACCATCAATCTCTAATGAGTAATCGCAAGTACTGCCAATTTCATCAAGCCCAGTCACTCCACCGATGCTGGAGCAAGAGGCTACATGATAATCATTTAAATTTTTGGGAATAACTGCATTTTTATGGGGTTTTATTTTTAACACTTCCCATAATATAAAAGGGGGGGGAGACTCACCCCAAGAATTTATATTATAAAACTTATGTTTCTCATCGTATTGCACATTCGCATTTTCATAATTATGGGTTAATTGCAAAGCCTCTGCATAAAAATCGTTATTCAACGGCCTCTCCAACGGACCCGCTTGGCGAACATTAATTATCAATGACGCATGTAGACCACCGTGCTTAATAATATATTCCGCGATGCTTTTTTTAACTTCAGGCGCATCAACAGCAAGCTGAAAAGATCCACCATAACTACTCGTATCAGCTCCCGTTATATTAATTACAGGGCCAGAGGTCTGATCTAAAATATTGTATTTTTTGGGAATGCAAAAAGTATTTTCACCAAGCTTCACTTGCTTGTTATCGGTTAATGCAATGCATGAAAACGTGACAAGCAATAACACAGATAAAATAATCACTATTTTTTTCATGTGATTAATTATTCCCTTGAAAACCAATACCGGGGCTAATAAAGTCACAGGCCTTGCACCAAATCGGACGATACAAATTGGCCGGTAAATTGAACAACGTTCCCCCGAATAACCAAGAGCCATCGGAGCCGAGTAAAAATGAACCGATACCGATGTGTTTAAAAACAACATAATGATAATCTGCAACTTGTTCTGGGCTTAACAGTCCTGGCACGTTACCAATACATTTTTTAATATCCAATTCTACCGACTTTGCATGTTCGACCATTAACGCTATACCTAATTCATTCAGACTAGCGGGATCGTTTTTTAAACCCGTTAACCAATTGGCGACTTTGCCATTAATTCCTTGATTATTCAATATAGGGATCGCTATGTCCGCGATAGGGTCGCCTACTTTTTTTCTGAGTTCCCAAAATACTTTTCGATTCCCACTTTTAATGGCTGCTCGTTGTTCATCTGTAATACGCTGGTCGCCATACTTAAACAGTCGTTTGTTTTGATTAGTCAGTGCTATATCTCTATGTTTATCTCTGTAAGCTTCGATAATACCCGTCAGGCGAATCAGCTCTCCTGAACTTACTTTTGCTCTATGGCATGAATAAATAAATTTTGTCATTTGCAACCTCCTTATTTAAATACTTAATTTAATCAGTACCGTACATTAAGTTCTTGGCACGCTAACGTCCAAGTTAAGTTGCATATTTTTCTTAGTTTCTTTTTGTGCGATTCTGCACAAAAAGAAACTAAGAAAAATATGTCAACTTGAACTAAATGTTAGATTATAAGTATAACAGCACTATAAAAAACATATCACTATCTTACTTCACTAAATTAATTGAATGGTTGACTATGAATATATTGTAAACATACATAATATATCACTTCCTAATAAATAATAATATTATGGCTCTGTGCCGCACGTTACTATTTATTCCAATCTTACCTTAAGTGAATCAAATACATTCTCTACGACCTCAACGAATTGATTTAGTATTTCAAGTAATGGTTTACCATCAACAATACCTGATTCATCTAAAACCACTTCAAATCTAAACTGTTGTTTCGGATTCGGTTTCTCATCAACACCTCCAACATACAAAACAAAACCTTCGCTCAGTGGAAATCCATTATTAGCAGGTCTAACAAACAAATTCATTGATTCCAAAGCAGCGACAGATTCAGCAGGGAAAATTTCTCTAACGTGATTTGTCATTAATTGTCCGATATTTAAACCAGCCGCTTGCGAGCCAACAGTAAATAGAAGACGATGTTTTTCGATATTATTAAGACGGTAAAGATTCCAGAGTAAATCATTCCCTTCTTTGTATGGTTTAAGTAAATCAATTTTATCAAACGTCTCTTGGCTTGCTCCCTTCATTTTTCCTGATTTTTTAGCTTCATACTTACTGAAATCATCTGCAATAGGAAAGTATATCCATCGTGGATTTGGTGGATTATCCTCTGTATCACTACATACCAATTGATAAGCAAGATGATCCAGAGAACTCATTAAATTTTGAATAGCATCGCCTGCAATTAGTGCTAAGTCATCAGGAATTGGTTCAATATTAGTAATATAGTAAATCAACTTACCTGTACTTGAATCTTGCTTTGCTCCTACTTTATATGGGTCATTATCAATAAAAGCGCATAACTGGTTCTTCAACTCTGCAATGTGCTGCTTTGCCCGTTTTATTTTTTGCGAAACTTGTTTTATACGTTCATTATAATTTGTCATCATAAATCCTGCCGTAATGATATATTATCTTTTACATCCAAATATCATCTCCATTTTTATTTAGGCAAATAGAAAATGACTATTCTTACATAGCCCGATTAAATAAAATCTAACGTCCGGTGTTAAGCAGAATAGGCGATGTACACGTGTTTATGTGTGCTTGCCTATTCTGTCTTCAACCCGCTTGATAGCCAGAATGCGCTTCGCTCGAAGCCTACATCGCCCCTGGTTATCAATTTCACAAATTTAAATGTCATTGCTTGTGTAACTGGCTATCAAAAGGGTTAAGAGAACTTAACACTGGACGATAGCGCAGAAAACGCGAAGCGTTTTCTGCGCTATCGCCTAAATAAGCCGCGCGTCTTTTTGCGTCGGCTTGATTTTTTGGTTAGGCCAATTGCGGATGAAAACTTTACCAGAAACACCATTATGATGGCTTAAGTTGTTTTAGTATTTCTATGTTGTTCTTCCAAAACTT
>JAADFJ010000084.1 GCA_013152955.1 Campylobacterota bacterium | reverse complement strand
TAAAAAAAATAGTGTTTACGGATCCGAAAGGTATGAGACATTATAATGATGATCTGCTCATCTATTTTCCCGATTTTTGCGAAGAGGGAAAGAAATACGGGAATATCCATAAAGGAATTTTTGAACAACAAGTTGATAATCTGTCTGAAAATCATACGGCTCAAATTTGCACTACTTCAGGAACAACAGGGATACCGAAGTTAGCCATGCTTTCTCATAGAAATCTCATAACCATGGCAAAAAATCTTGGGACGGTAGATCCGAAATATCCTACAGATGAGTTTGTATCCTTTCTCCCCCTGTCATGGGTTGGCGAACAGATGATGGCTGTAGCTTCTGCGCTGTTTTTTGGATTTACCGTGAATTTTCCGGAAGAACCGGAAACAGCTCAGGACGATTTTAGAGAAATCGGTCCTAATTTTATGTTTTCTCCTCCGCGTGTCTGGGAAAATCTTGCGGCAAGTGTTCAAGTAAAAATTTCCAACGCAACATGGCTCAAAAGAAAGGTCTTTCATAGCCTTGTTCCAATAGGTTATAGATCAGCTGAGCTTAAATTCAAAAAACTTAAAACTTCTTTTTCCCTTAAACTGGCATATAGATTTGCTGATTTTCTACTTTTCAGACCTTTAAGAGACAGAATGGGTTTTTCAAATATAAGATCGGCTATGACAGGCGGCGCCGCATTGGGGCCCGATACATTCAAATTCTTTCATGCACTGGGAATAAATCTCAAACAGATTTACGGTCAAACTGAGATATCGGGAATCTCATGTATTCATCACAACAATAATATCAATCCGGATAATGGGTGCGCCTCTTCCCGAAACAGAGATAAAAATTATAGACGGAGAAATCTGTTCAAAAAGCCCTGCTCTTTTTCAGGGATATTATAAAAATGAAAAAGCGACATCCGATACTCTTATAGACGGATGGCTGCACTCAGGCGATGCCGGTTATTTGACCGATGATGGCCAGATAGTTGTAATTGATCGACTGAAAGATCTTATGAAGCTTGCGGACGAAACAAAATTTTCACCTCAATTTATAGAGAATAAGCTCAAATTTTCTCCATATATAAAAGAGGCGGTAGTTTTTGGCAACAACAGAGAATATATAGCTGTTTTAATCAACATAGACTATGAAATTGTGGGTAATTGGGCAGAGAAACAGCATCTTTCTTATACTACATATACCGATCTGGCAAACAAAAAAGAGGTGTACGGACTCATTGAAAAAGAGGTAAAAAATATTAACAATTCTTTAAAAAAGGAAATGAGAATCGCAAAATTCACATTGCTTTATAAAGAACTAGATGCAGACGACGGAGAATTGACAAGAACGAAAAAAGTCAGAAGGCATTTTATTGGTGAACGCTACAATACCATCATAGAAGCGCTTTACAGTGATAAAGAAACGGTACCTGTTGATGCTGAGATCAAATTCCAGGATGGTAAAATTGCAGCCGTTCATACGGAACTTTTTATAAAGAGTGTATAACAAGGGGGAGATGAGTGAACTATTTTATTCAGCTCATTGTTAGCGGAATTGTACTGGGCAGCATATATGCACTTATTGCTCTAGGCTTTGTATTAATATACAAGGCAACAAGAGTATTAAATTTTGCACAGGGTGAACTCCTTATGGCCGGAGCCTATATAGCATTTGCTCTTACGGTTCAACTGCATATTCCATTTTGGAGCGCTTTTTTTATTGCGATGCTTCTGTGCGCGCTTCTCGGCCTTATTATTGAAATTCTAATTTTAAAACCGCTCATAGGAGAACCGATTATCTCAATCGTAATGATAACAATAGGCCTATCGATAGTACTGAAGGCAATTGTTGAGATGATATGGGGTACGGAAACAAGAGTATATCCGGCAATATTTTCGACTCAACCAATAGCTTTGGGTGCTATAAGTGTATCAAAAAGCTCTCTGTTTTCTTTGGTGGCAGCCATAACATTGTTTATCATATTCCATCTCTTTTTCAAATTTTCATCAACAGGTATAGCTATGAGAGCAGTAGCGGATGATCAGCAGGCGGCACAATCGATGGGGATCAATATAAAAAAGATATTTGCAATAAGCTGGATGGTGGCAGCTCTGGTTGCCGGTATAGGAGGTATCCTGATAGGCAATATGAACGGAATTAATGTTTCTTTAGGGATGTTCGGTTTGAAGGTTTTTCCTGCAGTTATACTTGGCGGACTTGACAGTATTCCGGGTGCAATTATAGGAGGTATAACAATTGGGGTGCTGGAGAGTCTATCAGGCGGATATTTGGATCCTCTTGTGGGCGGAGGAGTAAAAATGGTAGCCCCATTTGCTATTCTGCTTGTAATTCTTTTGATTAAACCCTACGGACTGTTCGGAACGGAAGAGATAGAGAAGGTATAAAATGGCTATAAAATGCGGAATATTTAAAACATCATACATGTCCGATATGGCAATATGGCAAACAAAAAACAGTCGATTCTGGATGACTCTGTTTTTTATAAGCCTAGCGGTGTTTCCATTTTTTGTGAGCAAATATTTTCTTTATATGGCAAACATTATTGCAATCGGAGTGATTGCTGCAGTTGGCCTTAATATCTTAACCGGCTTTGCGGGACAGATTTCTTTGGGGCATGGTGCCTTTATAGGCGTGGGGGCATATTTTGCCGGATATCTTACAAGCCAGTTCAATATAAATTTTATACCGGCTTTTATTGCGGGAGGCCTGGTAACAGCAGTTGTCGGAATGTTTTTCGGTCTTCCGTCGCTAAGGCTCAAAGGGTTTTATCTTGCCATAGCAACAATGGCGGCGCAATTTATACTCGCATTCGTGTTTATACATCTGCGTTCTGTCACAGGCGGAAGTCAGGGAATGATAGTGTCGCCTCCTGAAATTGCCGGATTTTCGTTTGATTCCGATTTTAGATATTACTTTTTATCAATCGGAACCGCAATAGTTATGACTTTGGCGGCAAAAAATCTGATTAGAGGCAAATTCGGAAGGGCGTTTATGGCAATACGGGATAACTATATAGCGGCAAAAACTATGGGTGTAAATATATTCCTTTATAAAATTATTGCGTTCGGTATCTCATCGTTTTATGCCGGAATAGCAGGGGCGCTCTGGGCTCACTATATTCAGATCATTACACCTGAGCATTTTACATTCTCAGTTTCAATAGAATATCTTGCAATAATTATAATCGGCGGACTTGGGAGTCTTCTCGGTACTGTTTTTGGAACAATCTTTATTATGGTTCTGCCCGAATTTTTGAGATTTATAAACGGAATTGTCTCTTTGCATTATCCTATGCTTGTCAACATGTTTGATGCCATAAGAGAAGGTTCTTTCGGTCTGGCTATAATCGGTTTTCTTATATTCGAGCCTGATGGTCTTGCTGCACGTTGGAAAACCATAAAAAATTACTGGAAATTGTGGCCATTTTCGTATTAAGGATAACTTTATTAATTCATGAACGATCATCTTGAGCTCTGAATCGAGAGTACCCGAAATAGAGGTATCCTTAAAATAAAGGAGGTGAACAGCTTACACAGAAAAGGAAAGGCGTGAGAATTGAAAAAAGATTTTATCAAAGGGGGTAAAAATGAGAAAGATTTTATCAATTAGTCTGTTTTTAGCATCGGCGTTGTTTATTTCTGCATTAAACGGTAATGCAGCTTCAATACCGATTGGAGGTATTTGGGATATAACGGGACCTACAGGTGATGTGGGTGCTCCTTACGCAACCGCACAGAGAAATTATATCAGTTATGTAAACTCTCATGGAGGAATTAATGGAAAAAAGATTGCTTTGTTCGGCGAGGATTATGCGTATAAAATTCCTGCTGCTGTGGCGTTATACAAAAGACTGACAGAAAAACATGTGTTGGCAATTCTTGGATGGGGTACCGGTGATACTGAAGCGCTTAGTCGTTTTATTGCAAGAGATAAAATTCCTTATATCTCGGCATCATATTCGGAAGGATTATCAAATGTAAAAAAGGCTCCGTATAATTTTCCTGGAGCCGTTACTTACTCTGATCAGGCAAGAATTGCGCTGGCATTTATAAAAAGTCACTACAAAGGCAGCGGCAATCCTAAGGTTGCATTACTTTATAATGACAAGGGATTTGGAAGATCTCCCATCAATGATGCAAAGAAATATGCAAAAAAAATAGGTGTAAATATTGTAGATGATGAGATTGTTCCTTTGAGGGCGCTGGATGTTACAAGTCAGCTTTTAAGTATGAAAAGGCATGGAGCGCAATATGCGCTTATTCAGGAAACCATAATGGCCACATCCACGATTCTTAAAGACGCAAAAAAGCTTGGGATAAAAACAAAATTTTTTGCGTTAAACTGGGCAGCCAATGAAAAGCTTCTTGCACTTGCAGGTTCTGCAGCCGAAGGTTTGTACTGGACATCTCCGTTCTCTCTGTGGACAGACACAAATCTGAAAGGAATACGTTTTGTTCATAAGGTAAGCAAGCTGTACAACGGAAACAAGGCTCAATCAGTAAATTATATTCAGGGATTTATTGCCGCCTATACCCTTGTTCAGGCGTTGAAAAAAGCGGATGAAGAAGGAAGACTGAACGGTCCCGGAATAAAGTATGCACTTGAGCATAACAAATTTCCCAATGGCGGATTGTCCGCTCCTGCGTCTTATAGTCCGAAACTTCATAAATTCGCAACTAAACTTAGAATATATCAGGTTCAAAACGGTAAATTTGTTCCTGTAACAGGTTATATCTCTCCATGATAAGAATCTGCCAATCGATATAATAAGTTCGGCGGACAGCCGGTCGGTTTCTGCGGCTGTCCGCCCTAAAAAACAATACAGGTGAGTATGTGTTAAAGATTAAAAATATTGAAGTAGTATATGATGATGTAATTTTAGTTCTGAGAGGAATGTCCATTGAAGCAAAAAAGGGATCCATAACCGTTTTGCTCGGTTCAAACGGAGCAGGCAAAAGCACAACACTTAAGGCGATATCGGGTCTTCTTAAATCCGAAGAAGGCAAGATTACAGATGGTGATATACTTTTTGAAAACAGGTCCCTAAAAAATAGAAATCCGGAGGAAATTGTCAGTGCCGGCATATTCCAGGTTATGGAAGGAAGAAGAATTTTTGGAACTCTGACAACGGAAGAAAATCTCAAGGTGGCCGGATACTGCCGCAAATACGGCAAAAAAATATTAAAAAACAAAATCGAAAAGATATATGAATATTTTCCGCATTTAAAAGAAAGGCGAGAGATAAGAGCAGGATATCTGTCGGGCGGAGAACAGCAAATGCTCGCAATAGGAAGAGCTTTGATATCGGAGCCTAAAATGATTTTGCTCGATGAACCTTCACTTGGTCTTGCTCCGCTTTTAGTTAAAGAACTCTTTGAAATTATAGAACGCATAAATAGAATTGATAAAATTACAATTTTGCTGGTCGAACAAAACGCCGATATTGCGCTTTCGATTGGCAATTATGGATATATTATGGAGAATGGTAAGGTTGTGCTTGAGGGCAGCTGCGCTAAATTGCGGGAAAACGAGGATGTTAAAGAATTTTATCTGGGAATATCGGCAGAAGGGAAAAAAAGTTTTAAAAATGTAAAACATTACAGGAGAAGAAAAAGATGGCTCTGAGCCGAACCAAGAATAAAAAGTTCAAATCTATTATAAAATACGCCTCACAATTCAGCAAATATTATTCAAATCTTTTTAAAAAATATTCAATTAATGTATCAGAGATCGAATTGGATAAAATTGAGAAAATACCGATTACTCATAAATCCGAAATGCCTGAACTTCATAAAAATAATCTGCCTTTCGGCGGCCTTCTGACAACTGAAAAAACTGAGCTGAAACATATTTATCTTTCGCCGGGCCCAATTTATGATGCGGAAGGAAGAGAAAAAGATTATTGGGGAATTGAGTATGTATTGAAAAAATTAGGTTTCGGCAGCGGAGATATAGTTCTCAACAGTTTCAGTTATCATTTAACCCCCGCCGGTCTCTTTTTTGATAATGCATTGGTTAATGCAGGCTGTACGGTTTTTCCTGCAGGCGTTGGAAACAGCAGTGTTGCCATACAGGCAATTTATGATATACCATGCAACGCATTTATCGGAACACCCTCGTATCTTTACAGCTTAAAGAACAAATATTACGAGTTTTTTAAAAAACCGTTTCCCGTAACAAAGGCGATAGTGGCCGGAGAGCCGATATCCGAGACAATCAGAAATGATTTCAACAAAACAAATATGAATGTCAGAGGGATATATGCAACCGCCGAAGCGGGATTGATAGGTTATGAATGCAAAAATTTTCCAGGTTTTCATATAGCGGACAGAGTTTTTGTGGAAATTGTTGATGCGAACGGCAAAAAGATTCCGGCAGGAAAATCCGGAGAGGTTGTGATAACACTGCTTTCAAATCATACATATCCTCTTATACGATACGGCACCGGAGATATAGCCGGATTGATAAAATCCAGCTGTCGTCCGGAAGATGATTTGTATCTGCTTTCAAACATTGAGGGCAGGGTAGATCAGACGGTAAAAATTAGAGGAATGTTCGTATATCCTTCGGCTGTTAAGGAACTTTTATCAGATTTTAAACAAATAAAAAGAGCGAAACTTGTTGTTGAGAGAAAGCATGAAAGAGATTATGTCATATTATTTCTGGAAATAGAATCGGATATGGATTATAATAAACTTGTCTTGAACGCAAAAAGAATAATGAAAATCAAGATCGACTCTATAAAAAAGGCAAGGATTGATCGCGACGATGATAGACTAATTGAAGACAGAAGAAGATTCTAATAGTTGGAGGTAGACAATGTATGTTAAGAACTGGATGAAAACAGAGGTAATAACTTCGGAGCCGAACGACACATTTTATAAAGTTGCAAAAATTATGAAAGAGAAGAAGATTAGGCATATGCCAGTTGTAGATAACCGGAAAATAGTAGGTATGATAAGTGACAGAGATGTGAGATTGGCTTCACCGTCTAACGCAACCAGTCTATCAAAAGGAGAAATTGGGTATCTTCTGGAAAAGATAACTGCGGCTGAGATTATGAACCGCCAGCTTTTTACCATCGAACCGGATGCAACCATAGAATATGCCTCGGAGATAATGAAAGAGCATAGAATAGGATCGCTTCCTGTTGTTGATAATGAGAACAGAATAGTGGGTATAATTTCGACAATAGATATTTTGGAGGCATTCTTCGATGTCATGGGAGGATCGGCTGAAAGTTACAGGTTGACAATACAAACTTCAGATAAAATAGGTGTATTGGCCGAAATTACCAAAATAATAGCCGATCACGAGGGATTCATAATAAGTATTGTTACACCATATTACGGTACAAATAGAACAAGAAGGCAGATAGTTGTCAGAATTCAGGTATCGGATATAAAAGATATTATAGCTGATTTAGAAAGGCATGGTAAAAAGGTTGTCACTATGCATAAGTGTAATCTTGACGGGTGGAAGCGAACATAAAAGATTGCCGCTGCACAATAAACATGTTTACAGCTATTTATTGTGCAGCGGTCTTATGATCGTTTACGAATCAATAAATTGTTCTGCAGACAGGACAAGACGTCTGTTTGATAATTGCAGCTGCTGTCAGCAGAAGAATCAGAGCAGCTCTATTGCAACTGCAATAAGCACAATAGTGCCGACAAAACTGTTTATATTGAAAAAGGCAGCATAAATTTTTCCTTTCTTCATTGATGCCGCCAAAATCTGTTCATAAATTAAAAGAGATCCTATAATTGCAGTAGCAATGTAATAGATAACTCCAAATCCGCTTAAAATACCTGCCGCCACAAGAAACATAAGACTTATAAAATGAAACAGTTTCGATAGCAGGATAGCACCGTTTTTGCCATACGCCGATGAGACTGAATAGAGATGATGCTTAACATCAAATTCATGATCAAGCATACTGTAGATCATATCAAAACCAGCAACCCAAAAACTTACCGAAAGTCCAAACATAATAATCGGAAGTGAAAAATGAGGAGAAATTGCCAAATATGCACCGATCGGCGACAACCCGTCAATAATTCCCAAGAGCAGATGGCATATTATGCTGAATCGTTTCGTAAATGGGTATATTATAAAAAGCACCACGACTATAAAAGAAAGTTTGAATACGAGCATATTAATCAGATAAGTAGAAATTTCAAATATTATAAACATGCTTAACGAGAAAAACCATGCGGACGATTGTCTTATTTGTCCGGAAGGAATTTCACGTTCACTTGTTCTTGGATTTTGTTTATCAATATTTGCATCTATGATTCTGTTAAGCGCCATCGCAAGTGAACGAGCTGAAATCATTGCAGCAGAAATCAAAATGAAGATTTTGAAATTAGGTAATCCGTTTGCGGCTATCAGCATTCCTACGAATGCGAATGGGAGCGCAAAGACTGAATGTGAAAACTTGATCATTCTTAAAAGAGCATTAAATGTTTTTGCAATTTTTTTGATATTATTCATTAAAAGAATCATATTTTATTTATTACATTAAAGTAGTTTATTAGATAGATTATTACAGAAAAAACCGCCAGAATTACTGCAATATAGAGAACAAGGGTGCCGAGCTCTCTTTTCCCCATCAGCAAAATTATAAGCGCTGCAAATTGAAATCCTGTCTTAAATTTTCCCCACCAATTGGCAGATATTACTACTCCGGAATCTGCCGCTATTGCTCTTATACCGGTAGCCAACAGTTCCCTTGCCACGACAATTATAACAATCCAGCCTGCGATCATATTGATATCTGTCATGGCAATCATGACAGATACAACCATTAATTTGTCAGCTACAGGATCAAGCAGTTTTCCGATGTTTGTAACCTGGTTTGTCCGTCTTGCAATTTGTCCATCCAGGATATCCGTAAAAACCGCTAAAATCAGCACAATAATAGTAAGCGTGAAAAACGATTGCTTGTCCTGATATATAAAAATTACAGCCACAGGAATTAACGCTATTCTCAAAAGCGTTAAAATATTGGGAATCGTTACAATTCGGTTTTTCATAATTTATATACCACGACTTTTAAAATAGCTTTCCCATTTAATAATCGATTTAAGATAATTTATAGCTTTTGGCCCAACTATTTTATTTTTTACGATGCTATTTTCTCCGCCATAATAAGATGCTATTACCAGCGACTTTTTGTGAAACCGCTTTATGAGAAATTTAATATAACGTATTGAAGCTTCAAGATTCAATTCAGGATCGTATAAGCTGTTTTTGTCGATTCCAAAACGCTTTGCCGTTTCAGGTTTAACCTGCATTAATCCTATTGCACCGGCATTCGAAACGGCATTGGGATTGAAATCGGATTCAACCTTTGCAATAGCCATCAGCAGATTGGGATCTATTCGATTGTTTCTGGCCTTTAAAATAATCAAATTTTGAATTCCTTTTTTATCTGCTATTTTCGGTAAAGCAGGTTTATCAAGATTGCTTATGTAAATCGCTCCTTCATGATCATAAAGAGACAGCTTCCCGGCCGATGCGTAATTGCAAGACAGATTAAGTATAATAATTAAGATAGCGATTTTATACATTGAGTCACTATGCTGTTGATCCTGAATTTTATATTTTCTAAATTTTCTTTGGTGTCGGCTTCAAATCGAGATACTAAAACAGACTGGGTATTGCTTGCTCTGACGAGTGCCCATCCGCTATCAAAAATTATTCTTACGCCGTCTATCGTAACAATTTCTTTAACATCACTATAATTTTTGTCATTTACAGCCGCCTGAACAAGCTCCGGAATCTTATGTTTTATGGTGTCCGGACAGCTGATTCTAATCTCAGGGGTAACAACGGTTTTGTGCATATTTTCTATCAACTCTGATAATTTGAATTGTCTGTTATTAATTTTCTTTTTTACGAAGATTTCAGCTAACCTTAAGCCTGCATAAATAGCATCATCATATCCATAATATCTATCTTTAAAAAACAGATGACCGCTCATCTCTCCGGCTAATATCGCACCGGTCTCTTTCATTTTAGCCTTTATCAGCGAATGACCCGTTTTCCACATAATAATTTTTCCGCCGGCCTTTTGAACACCTTCATACAGAACGCTGCTGCTTTTTACTTCGCTGATTATCACAGGCGGTTCCTTCTGTTTCCATTCATTGATAATATCAAGAGCAAAAATAAGTAAAAGCTTGTCTCCCCATATAATAGTTCCTTTTTCGTCTACAGCTCCAATTCTATCAGCATCTCCATCATATGCTATCCCAAAATCCGCTTCCGTTTCTTTGACTTTCTTTCTCAGATCCTCCAAGTTTGCCTCTACCGTAGGATCAGGATGATGATTGGGAAAATTACCGTCAGGCTTGCTATAAAGATCAATTAGTTCAAACCCCATGTTTCTAAAAAGTTCAGGTGCAATTATACCGGCAGTCCCGTTTCCTGAATCTACAACAATCTTTACAGGCTGCTCAAGCCGTTTCAGCATCTTTGAGATTCCGGAAAAAGCACTTTGAATCATTTCGATATAATTATTGGAAATGTAAGTTTTTGTATAGGTGCCGTTTCCCTTTTCTTTTATAGTTGTTTCTTCCATCTTTTTCTCAATCTCTTTTATCGCCTCTCCATAAATTGTGTCATTGCCGATACACAATTTTATACCATTATATTCCGGAGGATTGTGGGAGCCCGTTATCATCATCGCTCCGGTAACGGCAAGCTTAAATGTTGCATAATATAGAATAGGTGTTGGAACAAGTCCAATGTCAATTACATTAACTCCGCTTGCAAGCAGTCCTTCTACTGCCGCCCCACTTAAACTTTCTGAGCTTAATCTTGCATCATGTCCAATGGCTACAGAAGCGTCTTCCGTTTTCTGCTTCAACATTCTTCCGAATATGTATGCAATCTTCTGAGTCGTGCTTTTTTTTAGTGTTTTCCCGACAATGCCCCGTATATCGTACTGTCTAAAAATTGACATAAACAGCCTCCTGATATAAATTACACAAAATCGCCTCTTGCAGCATTCTGCAACCGTTTGAATTATGAATAATAACATACTTTTGCGGCGGTTCAAATAGAGCAGCATCGGATATCTTTTTTGGATAAAGTTGTCGTTAAAGAAAAGCATGCTTGTTGAGAACACCGGCTGCGACTATTGCTGTTTACAGGGCATTAAATATAAGATATACTTGATAATCAATAGCTGCAGCTTAACATTGAGAGTTAAATCTGCCGGTAAAGGTAAATTTATAGGTAATGGCTAAACTACTGCTTGGATTTACAATGCAGAGCAGGCTGGTTGGGGGGCTCAGGATAATCGTTTATGGATTCCTTAATATAGAGATAACATGCATGTCATAAAGATAAAAGCGACTTTTTATATAAATAAACGAAGCAAATAGATGGATAAGATTGATATGAATGCATCTGTAAAAAGGATTAGTTCTAAAGTATATAAGCATGCGGAAGATAAAAATCAAAGACTTGTCCCCACGCTTTATAAAATACTTTTTAAAAAAATGGCATTAAAACTCGGCTTCACAAATGAAGACCTTGAAATGTTTGATTCGGAGCTGTTTATTGAAAACCGACAGAAAATTCTTGAAACTAAAAGATCTAAGGACTTATCAAAAGTTCACGGCAGCATTTCCAACAAGGTCAAAAAACTGTTATTAGCGACCGTCTCATACAGCAGTAAAATTAAAAGCAGCAAAGATCTGAAAGATCTGTCAAAGGATACACTTGGATATCTGTCCAGGCTGAATAAAACAAAAAAAGGCCTTGAAGCCGATGAAAATATTTTAAGCAATATAGCAGACATGATATTCAAAGATCCTCTTACCGGCTTGCTTAACAGGCGCTTTATGAATATGATTCTAAAAAGAGAATTTTACAGACTTAAACGATATGGTACCGAACTGTCAATTATTATTGCAGATATTGATAAGTTTAAAGATGTAAACGATACGTATGGCCATATGGTCGGTGACAGGGTGCTGTCAAGTATTGCGGAACTGCTCATTAATTCATCACGCGCATCTGATACAATCGTCAGATACGGAGGTGAAGAGATGGTTATAATATGCCCTTCAACAAAGATAGAATGCGCCGTACTACTTGCAGAAAAGCTTCGATATCTTCTTTCAAAACTTAAGTTTAAGGTCAAATCGAAGCTGTTTTCCGTTACTTTATCATTTGGAGTGGCTGAATGCAGAGTAGATGACGGAGAAGGTGAACTGCCGATTAAAGCACTCAAGAGAATGGATGACGCATTATATCAATCAAAAAGAAGCGGCCGCAACAAAGTTTCTGCGCTCTGATTTCTGCGGATCTGAATATTATGCAGTGATTTCATTAACCTATAACTTTTATTAATGCGGTTTTTCCAATTATCTCTTTGCTGATATTTGAATTTGTAACTATGATTAATGTTTTGGAGCTCGTCTTGTCCTCATCGCTCAATCTATTGTCTCTTGATCTTGAATGCCTTATTCCTACAATTCTGCCGCGATAAAGTCTGTTTTCTTTTATATTCTTTTTTTTCGTAACCTTGTTGACCGCATATAACGATCCAATAGTTATATCCATATTTTCACCTCCCAAAATTAGATCGGCAGTATATGGATTAACTTGAGCAGTTAACACTGAATCGGAGCGCAGAAGCTATGTGATTGGATTGATTGCAGTTTAAATTAGTAACTGATGTTACGCACCAAACGCAGTTTCAGCAAAAAGAGAAAGTGTTAGATACAAGGAGGGTTCTTGCCGGCGTAGCCGTAGCTACGGCGGCAAGGTTCCGACGCAGTAGATGATGCTTTATCTTTTTGCCCTTCGGGTGGCAATATTAACGCATAATTACTGTGTTAGTGTCCTTGAAGCAGCCGGCTGCTCCTTGTGTTACACTGCTTTGCACTTATACGCTGCTATTGCCACTGCAGCTGTGTTTAGTGCGTAACATCAGTTCATAACAGGAAGTCAAAATTTGAAATATCCATAAAGACCATTAACGTAGACTACGTGTTGATAAATAAGGTTTTTTTGAAACGTAATGACGAAGATGAGCTAACTTTGTTGCGCCAAGGTCTATATTTTAAATCGAAAACCCAGGTTTTATCCTCATCGGAATAAAAAAATCCGTACCATCTAAATTGGCACAATACAATTAAAGGATTAAATATCTCAAAATTGAACAGGAAACGGCTTAAATTCGAGGTAAATTGATTTGAGATATAAATTCATCGAAAAAAGATTAATCATCGCAGCAGGAGATTAGAATTGCAATTTTCTCCAATACTTCATCTAAAGTTTCTTGCGGCAGTCTGCAGATAAATTTGGCTTTTCGTCTGCTCCAGTCTAAAGACTTTATTTGATCTGACAATACAACACCGCTCAAGCAAATACCTTTTGGTAACTTTATCTCGAATGGATAGCCTTTTTCCTGATTTGTGATAGGGCAGAAAATCGCTAATTTTGTTTTTTGGTTATATAACTTGGGCGATAAAACCAAAGCAGGTCTCATACCTTTCTGTTCGCGGCCTGCCTGAGGATTAAACTCAAGCCATACTAAATCGCATCTTTCCGGGATATAACTACTCACCAAATCTCATTTCCAACAGGGCCATTCGCCTCTATTTCGCTATGAAGATTGTCGGGAGTTATGCACTTTAGCAGCTCATTAAGAGTCTGTCCGGATTTGATTGGTTCAATGGTTATCTTATTGTCCTGCACTTTTATTCGGACAATATCTCTCTCTTTTATGCTAATTTGCTGCGCAACGGCTTTTGGTATTCTAAGCGCTAAGCTGTTACCCCATTTTCTAATTTCTCTCTGCACACATCCTCCTTTTTTGTATCTACAATAAGTATACATAAAAGAACATAAATATCAATGCGAACATGAAATATTTGATATCTTTGGATTTATATCGCTCCGATTTGTCAAGACAGTTTTTTTCTAAATCCTTATTCTCTTTTTAACTCATAATTTTATTTTCTGTTTGATAGACTATTTCCGAGCCAACTTATTTATCAAAAATCACAATCTTCGCCCCGGCTCTCAATCTTTTGATAAGTTTTTTATATTTATCATTTTCCATAGAACGGGTAAGCTCTTTTTTCAGTTTCGACTTTACCTTATTGAAAGAAAGTTGTCTTTCCGGTCTTTTATCTTCAACTTCCAATATATGATATGCCGTATCTGTCTTTATAATTCTGCTGACTTTACCTATAGGCAGCGAAAATGCCGCTTCAGCTACCTCCTTATCGCTGATAGCGCCTTTATGCACATATCCCGTCTCACCTCCCATGATTCTTGTAAGGGCATCGGAATAACGGCTTGCAACATCGGCAAAATTTTTCCCCGCTTTAATTTCGCCGAGCGCTTTTTCAGCCTTTTTTAGGGCATTTTCTGCTCCATTCGGATCGGCAGGATTGATATTTATGCGGATATATCGCAATCTTACGGAAGGCGGCTCTTTAAATTTTTTCCTGTTTTTTATGTAATAATCTTTAAGTTGTTTTTCTGCGAGCTTCGTTTCTACAAATTTCTTCAAAAACTCTTGAATGATCAGGTTCTTTTTAATCCTCTTTCTGAGTTCATCTTTGCTCAGTCCTCTCATTTTTAATGCTTCATCAAATACTTTTTCGGATTTGAAACGCCTTTTTATTTTCTCCATCCGCTTTATAATTTCACTTTCCGCAGGCATTAATCCGATCTTTTCTGCCTCCTGATAAAAAAGAGCTGAATTTATAAGATTATCCAATACCTCTTTTCTAATCTTTTTTTTCTGCTTTTCAGAAATATTTGAATGATAAAATGCCATCGGCAGAATTGCATTGATTCTTTGTTTCAGCGCCTGCTCGGTAATTTGGTATCCGTTTACAGTCGCTGCCGTATAGCTATTTTTTTGAGAATCACCGTATGTATCGGAATAATTCAAAGAAAGAAAAACCACAGCTATAAATAACACATAAATACTTGCTCTTTTCATAAAAACACCTTATTTTAATTTACTTCTTGTATTCACGCTGCAGAAATTCGTTTTCTGAATTAGCAGAATTCACTATGAATCATTTTCCTTTTTCTCTAAGCGGCGGAAGAAGCAGTTTCTCGTATTTCTTGGGATGTCTTTTCTTCCACCTTTTACTTACATACTGAAATACTTCTACTCTTCCATTGATAGAATCGGCAACATAAATTTTGTCGTTTTTATCAATATACATACCCGCAGGAAGAATAAACTGCCCCGGAGCCGATCCAAAGCTTCCAATATAAAGAAGAAGCTGCCCTTTTTCGTTAAATATTTGAAAATTGTTAAAAGCTGCATCTGCAACATAAATGTTTCCGTCACTATCGACAGCTATCCCTTTCGGTCTTGTAAAAGTTCCGGGGATAGCGCCTATTTTTCCAAATTTCCGTATAAATTTGCCGTTTTCATTAAACTCTTCAACGCGAAAATTCTGTGTATCGGCTACCCAGATATTACCGTTTCTTCTGTCTATGGCAATATTGCTCGGATAGTTAAATTCTCCGTTTCCATAACCCCGTTTGCCGAAATCAAACAGCCTTTTTCCGTTCACTGAAAACACATCAACTCTGTGCGCAAAAGTATCAACAACATAAAGTCGCCCGAGTCTGCTGTTTACTGCAATTCCCGCCGGATTTTTAAATTCTCCTTTTTCACCGATGGCAATTCTCAGGTTACCTTTGGAGTCATATCCAAAAATCTTCTTAAGCTTTGCATCGGAAACATAAATTATATGGTTCCTGGTATCAACCGCAACACCCACCGGAACTGCAAGCCTTCCGTATCTTTTATTACCCAAGAATGACAGCTTCTTTTTTATTGTATCAAATACAAATACAACCGAATGACCTGTGTCTGCAACATAGATCTTGCCATCTGAAGCTGTCACTCCGTACGGTTTTCTCATTTCTCTGAAAATCTGCTTTTTTCCTATAAGAATATCAAGCACACTCTCTTTTTTTCTAAAGCTGCTTTGCCCGTAGTAGCTCTTGAGATATACTATTCTCGGGGTTTCAGGAGGTGACGGCCATATCAATCTAACCGTTTGATTATGCACGGGCTGAGCGCAGCCATACAAAAACAACATTAAAAAAAGAGTATACAAAATAAAAATTCGTTTCATTTAATTATAGTTCTCCTTAAAGCAATTATCCATAAATACGCAAAAAGTCAACAATTTTGTATAAATAGTTATTATTTATTATGACATTTATAATAGAGCGCACTACCAGTACCGGCATTGGATATTCTCAAAAATTCTTCCTCGACGGGATTATGAGGATCATGACAACTTGCGTGCGCACTCAACCTTGCCCTTAAACAGCCTCGCATCACGTTTTTGGAATCCGGCGGTGCATTAAAGTCGGAATCATCTATAGGATATTACATAGATATAGGATGATCATTTGTCAAATCAGTACCGAATTACATCCACAGGCATCAGGCTTCCGCTGCCATGCCATGTATGCATCTATAACAGTTCGGATATGATGAGGTATCAGGCACACCGCCCGAACCCGGTGTGTTCAAAAGGTCATGTTTATCATTACTTGCAAGCACGCCGTCATGAATAGACATGCCAGCGAAATTCCAGCAAGAAGATTCGCCGGAGTTTCTTTTAGTGCAAAACTGACATAAACCGCGAAGGTGCGGAAGTTTCGATAAATCTGTTACAGAGTGGTGAATTAATGCGCGTACCGTGACTACTCAAACTGACGGAAGGAACATAAGGGGTATGGCAAAAAACGCATACCTCAGGTACAGCAGATTTACTGAGATCAGTTTTGAGCCCCGCAATGCTGCTTCCGGCAGCAGTCAAACAGCCGTAATATTAAAAAAACAGGCAAAGATAAAAAAGGAGAGACATAATATCTCCCCTTTTTTTGTGTGTAATTTTTAACGATTATTTATTATGACAAGTAAGACAGAGTTTGCTTCCTATATTGCTCGTTCGCAGAAATTCTCCATTTGTGTTGTTGTGAGGATCATGACAGCTTGCACATTCAATCTTGCTGTCAAAAAGTATATTCTCAATTGTTGGTGATGTGGTTGCACCGACAGTGATCCAGTTGGTCAACTGAGTAGTTGTAGGATTAAGACTTGCATTTCCAGGCGTGTATATTATTGAAACAGGATGATCGTTGGTTAAATCTGTTCCAATATCATCTATACCGCTGGGCATCAGTACAGCCGTTCCTGAAGAAGTAT
Source organism: Campylobacterota bacterium (assembly GCA_013152955.1). Classification (GTDB taxonomy): domain Bacteria; phylum Campylobacterota_A; class Desulfurellia; order JAADFJ01; family JAADFJ01; genus JAADFJ01. Next base: position 1,031 of record JAADFJ010000084.1, on the reverse strand, counting down.
CGCCAAATGCTACATTTGCACCGGCTGAATTGTATCCTCCCGATCCGGCTTGATTTATCAGTCTGTTAATAGCATCCACTCCATCATGACACGATAGACATGCGAGCGACACAGGATCCGGAGCATTAGGCTTTGCAGTTCCTGCTATAGTCGGCCCATACATCGCGAAAGTAGAAGTAGAAACAGTTGTTTTGTTCCATAACGGAGCTCCCTGAAAAGCTACATTTGCTCCGTGCGGCGTATGACACCAGACACAAATCTGCTCATTTTGCTGAGTTCCGGTGGCGTGCAGACCTGTCGGACCAGTACCGGTAGGTGATAAATTATGCACCGTACCTACAATAGTAGACGATCCCGCCATTGCCGCATTTGAAATAAATAAAACGGCAGCCAATGCCGTTATTGCAATTATAAACAATCTTGTAATGCTCTTCATTTTTTCCTCCTTATTGATAAGTAATCCAACTTTTTGCAATATGAACGCTCTTCCTTGCGCTGCGCTGCCGCCTATTCAACACCTCCTTTCTTCCTTCTTCTTTTTCAGTTACAATAACTCTTTTCAGAAGGATATATTTTAAAGCTCTATATTATCAAGAGCCGTTAACTTAATATCCGGCAGCCTGTTGCCTGTAAATCATAGATAAAAGATCATATCATTTTATTAAATATAATGCAGGAATTTCTTTCTGTCAAGCCTATTATTCGCACTATGCCACGCTCTTTGTAACTTCAGTTATCATAGAGTAAACATACAGTCGCACGCAAAACTTAACCGTCAAGGAGGCTTGATTCAAGACTTAAAAACAATGAGACCGCTGCACAATAAACAGATTTACAGCTTATTGTACAGCGGTCTCATTATCGTTCAGAGATTACTGTAATCGCCCTTAAAACGGCACGTTTTTATTCAGACCTGGATGTAAGCGTAGGCGTTATCTTATTTATAATCCAGAACAATCCAAACGGCAGCATCAATACAAATATTGCACCGACAAAGCCTTCCTTAAGCGTCTCAATATTATGAGGAATTA
>JAADFJ010000083.1 GCA_013152955.1 Campylobacterota bacterium | reverse complement strand
CTTGAATTAACCGGTTAATCCTGCAGAAGTTTGCCTCGCCTGTGAAAAAGCAGATATCGCTGTAAAGACGCTTACTGCGCAGTGGTCTCATTATGAAACCAGTGTAATGTAAAGATAGCTTAAAGCAACCGAAATCGCCAGACTGTCCAGCCTGTCCAGCACTCCGCCATGTCCGGGGAACAGCTTTCCGGAATCCTTTTTGCCGGCATATCGTTTAAACGTGGATTCTATAAGATCACCGGCCTGACCTGCTATACCAACTATCAAACCAATGGCAACGGCATCTGTAATGCTGAATAGATTAAAAAATTGTCCAATGCCCAGCGATGTAACAATGGAAGCAACCGTTCCTGCAGCGAACCCCTCAACCGTTTTATGAGGACTTATAACCGGAGACAACTTTCTTTTTCCAAAAAATTTGCCGAACAACATTGCTGTACTGTCGGTTATCCATACCATAAAAAAGATGGTAATGAGCATTTCTCTACCCTTTGCTAAACGTATCATAATATAAAAAAAGCTATATAGGCTGACATATGTTATTGCAAGCCAGCTTCCCGCAACATGCGTAAAGTCATAGTTGATATCGTTTTTTGTAAGCAGAGGAATCAAAAGAAGCATAATAAATGTCACAAGGATTGCGGGCCCAAAAAGGTCTGCCCTCTCGGCAGCAAGCCAAAACACCATAGAAAAGGCAAAAAGCGAATAAATCCAATAAATTTTGTCGGTTTTTTTAATTAAACCATGGAACTCATCTATGGCTATCAAACCGGCAGCGAATGAAACAATCTTAATTACCAATATAGGAGCATATGCAACAGTTATCAGAACAGGAGGGACAATCAGCAGCGCAGTGATTATACGTTTTTTCATATCAGATCGCCAAATCTTCGTTTTCTGAGTTTATACTCTTTTATTGCAGCTTTAAGATCTTCGCAGGAAAAATCAGGCCAATATTTATCTAAAAAGTAGAGCTCGGTATATGCAAGACCGTAAAGCATAAAATTACTTATGCGCTTCTCACCGCCTGTTCTAATTAGAAGGTCGGGGTCGGGAAGAAACGCGCTTTGAATATAACTATCAAATTTTATAGGATTCCCGGAATTTTTATATCTTTCAGCTGCCGCCTGTATCTCCTGCCTTCCACCATAAGAAATAGCAAGTGTAAAAACCATATCAGCGCATCCGCTCGTCATATCGCTGACCATATTTATGAGATCTGCAGTAGACTTCGGCAGATCGCCAAGATTACCGATTGTTTTAAAACGAATACCGTTTTCTTTAAGTTCTGTCGCTTTATTTTTCAGATAATTTTCAACAAGAGAGAAAATAAGAGCTATTTCTCGTTTGGGTCTATTCCAATTTTCAGCACTAAAGGCAAATAGAGTTAAATATTTTATGTTTACCTTTTTCGCACACAAAACAGTATCGATAGCAACAGCCGCTCCTTTGGCATGGCCATCAGTTCTCTGTCTGTTTCTCTTTTTTGCCCATCTCCCGTTTCCGTCCATAATAATGGCAACATGGTTCGGAAAATTATCTGCATGATTCACTATATCGTTTTGATTTCCTTTTCTTTCCGGGCAAGCAGAGTATCAATTTTCTTTATATACAGATCTGTCGTTTTTTGCACGGTATCAAGATTTTTTTCGCTCTCGTCCTCAGTTATTAAGCTTTCGTCCTGAGCTTTTTTGATTCCGGCGTTTATCTCGCGTCTAATTTGACGAATTCTAACCTTTGCTTTTTCCGCCATATCTTTGGCAACCTTGGCAAGTTCATCTCTTCTGCAGCCTGTCAATTCAGGGATTCTGATTTTCAGAAGGTTACCGTCGACTATCGGCATGATACCAAGAGTTGAACTTCCTATAGCTTTTTCGATCACTTTTGTCAAAGAATGATCCCACGGCTCTATCAGGATTGTTGATCTGTCCGGAACAGATATGCTGGCAACCGATTTAAGCGTCATTTTATTACCATAAGCTGCAATCTTTATGTTCTCAACCATAGAACCGCTTGCCATCCCCGTTCTCAAACCACCAAGTTGACCGTTTAGCCAATTCATAACATTTTCCATTCTTTTTGAAGTATCTTCTATCATAAACAGCCTCCTTTACTGCACAACGGTTCCTTCTTCCTTTCCGGATACAACATTAAACAGACTTTCCGCTCTCGTAATATCCAAAACCACAATCGGCACCTTTCTTTCCATACAAAGTGAAACAGCGGTATAATCCATAACATGAAGCTGTTTCTGAATGAGATCTATGTAACTTATTGTAGAAAACCGCTTGGCATCACTGTTAGTCTTAGGATCTTTATCATACACGCCGCCCACTTTTGTAGCTTTAAATACCGCATCGGCTCCAATTTCAGCTGCTCTCAAACCGGCCGCCGTATCAGTCGTAAAATAGGGACTTCCCGTTCCGGCTACAAAAATCACTATACGTCCTTTCTCCAGATGCCTTATGGCTCGTCTTCTTATATAAGGCTCGGCGATCTGACGCATCTCGATAGCACTTATTACACGCGTATCAACACCTTTTTTCTCTATTGCATCGGCAAGCGCCAGTCCGTTTATAACGGTAGCAAGCATTCCCATATAGTCGGATGTCGCCCTGTCCATACCGATAGATACTCCTTTGATGCCCCGAAAGATATTTCCGCCTCCGACAACAATTGCAACAGAAACTTTTAACTCAACTATGCGGACTATCTGAGATGCAAGGTCAGATAAAACTTTAGGATCAATACCGTAATCCGACTTTCCCTTTAAAGCTTCTCCGCTTAGTTTAAGCAGTATGCGTTTATACCGAACAGCTTTGGGCATTTATCTCAAAACGTGCGAATTTGATAATCTTGATATTCTCACCAAGTTTTACAACAGCGTGTTTAACCAAATCGCCGACGCTCTCCTTGTCATCCTTTATAAACGGCTGCTCTATAAGACAGTTTTTTTCATAGAATTTATTTAATTTACCTTCTACAATTTTATCAATAATTGCTGCGGGCTTCCCCTCTGAAATCAGCGCCTCCTTTTGCAGTTCCATCTCTTTTTCAAGAATATCTTTTGGAACGGAATCCCTGTCCAGATAGGCCGGGTTTGCAGCAGCGATATGCATTGCTATATCTTTAAGGAGCTGCGCAAAATCATCCGTATCGGCAACAAAATCGGTCTCGCACGCAAGCTCGACCAAAACACCTATCTTGCCGCCCATATGTATATATGAACCTATTCTTCCGTTTTCGGTTTCTCTTCCTGCCTTTTTTGCCGCCGACGCAATGCCTTTCTTTCTGAGCAGATCTATCGCTTTATCAAAATCTCCATCCGCTTCAACCAGTACTTTTTTGCATGCCATCATACCGGCACCTGTAGCTTTTCTTAAATTCATCACATCTCTGGCATTTATCGTACTCATTTATTCAGTCTCCCCTTTCTCTTCGGCATTATTGTTATCCGACGATTCATCAACCTGATCTTTCTGAAATCTTCCCTGTCCGGCGACTATAATGTCGGCAATCTTTCCGGCAAACAATTTTATAGATTTTATAGCGTCATCGTTACCGGGAATAATATAGTCTATGGGATCGGGATCACAATTTGTGTCCACAATTGCTATAATCGGTATTGAAAGTGACTTAGCTTCCTTTACTGCAAGATATTCACGCACGACATCTACAACAAAAAGTGCATCAGGCAGTCCGTCAAACTCTTTGACACCCCCAAGATATCTTTCAAGTCTGCCGATTCTTTTGCGCATCTTCTTTGCTTCTTTTTTAGGCAGCTTATCAAACTCTCCGGTCTCATCGAAAGTCTCAAGCTGTTTCAGAGTTGCGATACTTTTTTTAAATGTATTTCTGTTTGTAAAGAGACCGGGAGGCCACTTCTGAATTATATAAGGCATACCTGATCTCTGTGCTTCAGATGCAACTATTTCCTGACCCTGTTTTTTTGTGCAGACCATCAAAATCTTCTTATTCTGAGAAGATAAATTATACACAAATTCAGCAGCTTTATTAAAAAGCTTTAAGGTTTTCTGGAGATCAATTATATGAATTCCTTTCCTGTCGCCAAATATATATGGACTCATTTTGGGATTCCATCGTCTCGTTTGATGTCCGAAATGTACACCTGACTCTAATAATTCTTTCATTTTAACGGTAATCTGCTGCTCCATTTTTCCTCCTGTGAGTTGTTCCTCCATAAAGTTTTAATAGTTTCGGCGCTCACTCACAAAACTTTATGTGTGATTTTTTATATCTTTTACCACATAAAAAAAATTTTTCAAGTGGCGGGTTATCTTAAGATAAAACGGTTCTGATGCCTGTTGTTTTTTGGTTTAAGTAAAGTATAATACAGGCGTTTTAGAGTAATGTTACACAGAAAAAGGTTGGGCTGTGTAAAAAATATAAAGGGGTTTTATGAGATACAGTATAGCATCTATCAGCAAGGGGTTTCCAAAAAAAAGTCTATATACTAACTTAAGATTAAATCTTATGGCGGTTTCGGTCGGCATTGTAGGTGGTTTTGGAGCGGTTCTATTCAGATGGCTCATATACGTAATTAGCGATTTTTCATTCTTTCATAAATTTTCTATTAATTTTACTGCCCCTATGCATAATAGTTTGGGACTTGTAGTAGTGATCATACCTGCGATAGGAGGATTACTTGTCGGGTTTATAACCTATTACATTGCCTCCGAAACAAAGGGGCACGGAGTGCCTGAAGTCATGGAAGCAATGTACAACAAAGAAGGTATCATACGGCCAAGAGTGGTGCTTGCAAAAACAATTGCCTCCGGAATATGTCTTGGAACAGGGGGTTCGGCAGGAAGAGAAGGGCCGATCGTGCAGATTGGAAGCGCATTTGGATCTGCAGTAAGCCAGCTGCTAAAGCTTACGGTTAATGACCGAAAAACACTTGTAGGCTGCGGAGCAACCGCAGGAATTGCTGCAACATTCAATGCTCCGCTGGCAGGAATTCTTTTTTCAATAGAGCTTATACTGCTTGAATTTAAAACCGAATCATTCGTACCGTTAGTGCTCTCCTCCGTATTTGCAACCATTATATCCAGAACTTTTCTCGGCGCTGCTCCAATATTTCTTATCCCCCTATATCATTTTCGATCGCCGTATGAACTTATTTTCTATCTTATAATGGGTATTTTATCGGGCTTTTTAGGAATTATCGTAATCAAATCACTTTACGGCATAGAGGATCTGTTCGATAAAATGAAAATTCATCCGCTGATAAAACCTGCAATCGGCGGATTGATTTTAGGAATTATAGGACTGAAATTTCCTCAAATATTCGGTGTTGGATATTCAGCAGTCAGTTCAATTCTGAGCCTTCATTACGGAAATCCTACATCTTCACTAATGATGATGCTGCTGCTTCTTTTGATAGCAAAAATTATAGCCCTTTCGGTAACTCTTGGATCGGGGAGCTCCGGAGGTGTATTTGCTCCTTCACTATTTATTGGAGCTGTATTTGGTTCTCTCTACGGCATACTTATCAATATTCTGTTTCCAGGCATAAGTGCCCCATATCCGGCATACGGTCTGGTTGGGATGGCCGCACTATTCGCTGCAACCGGAAGAGCTACATTAACCTCAATAATCATACTTTTTGAAATGACCAGAAACTATGATATCATAATACCTCTAATTTTCGCATGCGTCCTGGCAGATATCACCAGTGATATCTTTTACGATCGAACAATCTATACCGAAAAACTTGCCAGGCGCGGAGTTTTTATACCTCATGGCCTTGAAATAAATATTTTAAAGAATAAAAAAGTTGAAAGCGTAATGATAAAAGATGTAGTAACCGCAAATATATATGAATCAATTCAAGACGTAAGCAATAAGATTATGAAAACAGGCCATGAAGGATTTCCCGTTATAAATGATAAAAATGAACTGGTGGGCATAATAAGCGGCAGAGACATATTACAATGCAGAGAAAAGAACAGCAATATGGCATTATCTGCATTTGACGCCTGCAGCAAAAATCTGATCTTGACGCACCCCGATGAAACACTTGATCAGGCGCTTGAAAAAATGCGGGAAAACGGAATCTCGCATCTCCCTGTTGTAGATGAAGATAATCCTAAAAAGCTGTTAGGTATTATAACAAAGGGCGATCTTCTTATGTACAAGGCGCAATAATTAAATTTTGCAGGGCATCATCTAATGCGTAAAATAAGTTTATGAGATTGATTTGGACTTTCAATCCGAAACGCTTAGAATTAATAGAGTTGCCCTTGACATCGTAGAACAACAGGCTATCTTGTTAGCAGATCATGGTAGAGAGTGCTAATTTATGAAAACTATAGAGACCGAAAGGCTTCACAAAATATTGGGAATTATTGTAGAAAACTATATCGAGCATGGCAAATCCGAAGGATCGCTCAAAATTGTAAAAAAATACGGTCTTTTGATGTCCCCTGCCACGCTTAGAAATGCTCTTTACGATCTTCAGGATATGGGCTATCTAAAAAGCATATATACATCAAGCGGTAAAGTACCCACTGAAATGGGCTACAGATATTACGTAGATAATATACTGAAGCGGGATAGGACGCCAAACGCTATTGTTCCTGTTTTTATTAAAAATAGCGATACGTTAAAAACCGCCTTGACGGCTGCCTCCTCATGGCTGTCTCGTCAAAGCAGCTATCTCGTGGCAATCACGGCACCGGAACTAACGGAATTAAAGCTTAAAAAAATAGATCTCATAAATCTTGATAAAACTAAAGGGTATTTAATTATTGTACTGGAATACGGATGGATGATAAGCGAAATTATCAATACGGATGAAGACGGATTTCTATATCTAAAAAAGGTTATCTCTGACCTGAACAAAAGATACAAAAACTTTCCCATAAAGGATATAAAAGACAGTATAATCAGTGATATAAAAGAGAAAAGAGCAAAATGTGATCAGCTCTACAATTCGATAATAGATTTATACGAAAAATTATATGATAAAAAGAGAAGAGTTGCTATTAGCGGAATTGACAATCTCCTGGGAATGAGGAAACTCAACGCGAATATCGGTTTTCTAAAATCGCTCGTATCGCTGCTTGAAAAAAAAGATATAATTGCAAATATATTAAACAAAGCAATAGATAGTTCAGGATCAAAGGTATTTATAGGAAAAGATAATCCTCTTCATCTGTCGGATGAAACATCGCTAATAGCGTCTGATTATAACATAAAAAATAACAGAGGATTTATCGGCATGATCGGTCCGTTCAGAATGAACTACAAAAGGAACCTGCTTTTGGTCGATCAGGCAGCCATACAACTCAAATGGTTCATAAAAAGATACGAAGAGGAGGAGGAACATAAATAAATGCCGAACAAAAAGAATACCAATAAGAATAAAACAGAGGAGTACAATGAATTGCTGAATAAATTTAATGCACTCAATGACAAATATATAAGACTCTATGCCGATTTTGAGAATTATAAAAAAAACGCTTCAAAAGACAAACTAAGTATTGCGGAAAACAGTATCAGAGAAAATATAAAGGATTTTCTGCCTATTGCCGACGAACTTGAGAATACGCTTAAAATGTCGGATAAATTTGCAGACAAACTTGATGAAAACATGCTGGCGTTTATTGAGGGCGTCAAGTTGATATTAAAAAAGATCGATTCAATACTGCAAAACAAGGGCATAGAGGTAATTGACACTGAAAATAAACAGTTTGACCCAAATATTCATGAAGCTATGATGATAGATAAACAGAGCAAGCTGCCTAAAAACAAAATTATAGCTCAACTTGAAAGAGGTTACATAACAAAAGGGTTATGTTTAAAACCCGCAAAAGTTATTGTAAGCGGCAGAGAAAAAGAAGATGAAGAAGATAATAGCAGATCAATAAACACTGAAATGGAGGAAGAAAATGAGTAAGGTATTAGGAATTGATTTAGGAACAACAAACTCATGCATGGCAATAATGCAATCCGGAGAACCAAAAGTAATAACCAATAGCGAAGGAACCCGCACAACGCCGTCAATAGTGGCCTTTACCGATAAAGGAGAACGTCTTGTGGGGCAAGCTGCGAAAAGACAAGCTATCACAAATCCTTCAAAAACCATATTTTCGATCAAGAGACTTATAGGCAGACATTACGATTCAGAAGAAGTAAAAGACGCAAAAAAAAGACTTCCTTACAAATTGATTCAGGGGCCGGGCAACGACTGCAGAATAAAAATAGACGGAAAATCGCTCTCAACACAGGAAATATCTGCAGCCATTCTTCAAAAACTCAAAGCAGATGCAGAAAGTCAGCTGGGAGAAAAAATTAAGGATGCGGTGATAACGGTTCCTGCATACTTTAATGACAGCCAAAGAAAGGCCACCAAAGATTCAGGCGCTATTGCCGGCTTAAATGTTCTCAGAATAATCAACGAACCAACTGCAGCGGCACTCGCCTTTGGATTGGATAAAAATAAAAAAGGCAATATCGCTGTATATGATCTTGGCGGAGGAACCTTTGATATATCAATTCTTGAAATTGCAGACGGGGTATTTGAAGTCAAATCAACCAACGGCGACACATATTTGGGCGGAGACGATTTTGACCGCAAAATATTAGATTGGACAATAGACGCATTCAAAAAAGAAAACGGTATCGATCTGAGAACCGATTCAATAGCTCTGCAGCGTCTTAAGGATGCGGCAGAAAAAGCAAAGATTGAACTTTCTTCAAGCCTTGAGACCGAAATAAATCTTCCTTTCATAACGGCAGATGCTACCGGCCCCAAACATCTTAATTTGAAACTCACCAGAGCTCACCTTGAACAGCTGGTTTTGCCGCTGATTGAAAGCACGATAAAACCATGCAAAAAAGCGTTGGAAGATGCAAACCTCAAACCATCCGATATAAATTATGTTATACTTGTGGGAGGAATGACGAGAACTCCTTTGGTTCAGCAAAAGGTAAAAGAGTTTTTCGGAAAAGAACCGCGGCAGGATGTAAATCCTGATGAAGCGGTCGCCATAGGAGCAGCAATTCAGGGCGGAGTTTTAAAGGGCGATGTCAAAGATGTTCTCCTTCTGGATGTAACACCTTTATCACTTGGAATTGAAACTCTGGGTGGAGTAATGACAAAAATAATTGAGAAAAATACTACTATTCCTACCAGAAAAAGTCAGATATTTACAACTGCTGAGGACAGTCAATCGGCAGTCACCATCCACGTTCTTCAAGGTGAACGACCTATGGCTCAGGATAACAAAACTTTGGGGCGATTTGAGCTTATAGGTATTCCTGCCGCACCAAGAGGTGTACCTCAAATAGAAGTCACCTTCGACATTGACGCAAACGGTATATTAAATGTGAGCGCTAAAGATAAAGCAACCGGCAAGGAACAAGCTATCAAAATTACGGCATCCTCCGGTCTGAGCGATGAGGAAATCAAGAAGATGCAGGCAGAAGCCGAAGCACATGCAGATGAAGATAAAAAAAAGAAAGAACTTATTGACACCAGAAACAAAGCGGACAATCTTATATATGCAACGGAAAAATCGCTTAATGAGCTTGGCGATAAAGTCTCACAAGATGATAAGAACAACATTAAAAGCATGTTGGAAAATCTAAAAAAGGTTAAAGACGGGGACGACAAAGAAGCAATAGAATCGGCCATAAAAAGTGTCGTTAGCGCATCCGGCAAGATTGCAGAACAGGCATACAAAGCCGGAGGCGATAAATCTGCCGAATCAGACTCAGAAAGTACCGGGCATAACGATGAGGCAAACGAGGAAGAGGTCATAGATGCTGAAGTTGAAGAAGAGGATAAATAGGTCTGTATAGATGGATTATTATCAAATACTTGGAGTGGAAAGATCTGCATCAACAGATCAAATAAAAGCTGTATATAGAAGGCTTGCGATGAAATATCACCCGGACAAAAATCCGGGTGATAAGCAGGCGGAGGAACAATTCAAACAGATAAGCGAGGCATATGCGGTTTTATCTGATCCAAAGAAGAGAGCCCAGTTTGACCAGTTTGGAACAGTGGACAGATCTAATATCAACCTCAACGATATATTTAAAAACTTTGGTTTCGGCGGCTTAGGTGATCTATTTGGTGATTTTTTTGGAGCTTCTACGGAAACATCAAGGGCTGCGGCAGGAGATGATATTGAGCAGATACTGAAGATCAGTTTCAGAGAGGCAGTATTGGGAGCAAATAAAACCATAAATATAAACTATGAAAAAAACTGTCATTCGTGCGGCGGAGCCGGCGGAGACACTGTTACTTGTACCAGATGCGCAGGACGAGGCAGCACTCAAATATCGCATGGATTCATCTCTCTTTCCACCACATGCTCAAAATGCGGCGGTACCGGACAAATAATATCCAAAAGATGTTCAGTCTGCAAAGGCAGCGGAACCGTCAAAGAACCAAAAAAGATAACTATTAAAATTCCTGCGGGTATCGACAACGGACACTACTATAGATTAAACGGCTACGGCCATGCCGGCAGCAACGGCGGACCCAACGGAGACCTCTATCTTAAGTTTAGCGTTGCCAACGACACAAAATTCATCAGAGACGGAAACAGCATAATATTGCATCAACCTATATCGCTTGTCAGCGCCGTGTTGGGTGATACAATCAATGTGGAAACCGTATACGGCCATGAACAGATCAAAATACCGGCCGGCACAGACTCAGGAGAAGAATTTATCTTGAGAGGCAAAGGCATAAGAGGAGGAAATCAGATCGTCAGAATATTCGTTGAGACTCCAAAAAATCTGACAATCGAGGCTAAAAAACGATTTAAAGAATTTGCAGAACTTTATGATAATACCAAAAATGACAAAGATATTATCGAAAAAATAAAGACTTTTTTTAAAGGAACACTTAATGCATAAAAACTATTTTAGAATATCCTGCCTCTGATACAAAAAAGATAAAAATGGATGAGATGAAAGAAAGAATTGAAAAAATATTAAAAAACCATAAGGTAGTCGCCATTGTAGGCTTATCACCAAAAGAAGAACGTCCCAGCAGGCAGGTTGCTCAATACCTGCAAAAGCATGGATACAAAATTGTCCCCGTAAGACCCGGAATGAATGAGATATTAGGTGAAAAATGTTACAGCAGTCTATCGGAAATTCCGTTTCCGATAGACGTTGTTGATATATTCCGAAAATCTGAAACAGTAATGCCTATTATAGACGAAGCAATCAAGATAGGTGCAAAATCCGTATGGCTTCAATTGGGAATCAAAAATCCTGAAGCTGAAAAAAAAGCTGAATCTGCCGGACTTCTGGTAGTATCAGACAGATGCATGAAAATAGAGCATTCCAAAAAACACTGATTTTCATTCTTCAGTGAAGCTATTGCACAATAAACAGATCCTGGACACGCAAAAAACTATAAAAACAGCCTTGCCGCATTTTCATAGCAGATAAGTGACTTTGCCTCAGAGGAGATATCCAGTCGATAGATTGCCTCTGCGTTCGCTCTTATGCCCGGCACACCGGGGAAGTCGGTTCCAAAAAGAAATTTTTCCGGAAATCGTCCCATTGATGGAAACAGTTTGAGAAGATTTTTCGGGGGCAGACCACAAACATCGATATAAACATTCTTATGCCTTCTTACCATAAATTCAGCTTGCTGATGCCAAAAACTTCTTCCTCCATGAGAGAGTATAATTGTCAAATCAGGGAAATCGGTTGCAACATCATCATATGTATAAGGATCGGCATACCTCATTCTTGAACCGGTAAATATAGAGGTGCCGGCGTGCATCATAACCGGAATATTCAGATTGCTGCATCTGTCATAAATAGGATACAGCACACTGTCATTTACATAATGCTCGCAATGAACAGGATGAAGCTTCAAACCTTTTATTCCCAGTGCGAGCTGACGTTCAAACTCTTTGACAGGATTGTGGAAGTGCGGATTCAATGCTCCGAACGGTATAAATTCATCATACTTTTCAGATACTTTTAAAATCCGTTCAACCGGATGCAGACAAGCGATTTTCGGCGCGTATTCGGGCAAAATTATTGCATGACTAATCTCCTCTTCAACCATAATATTGTGAAGTCCGCTATCAATCTGATTGCCGGCATTATCATAAAGTCTTTTTTCGTATCGTTTTCCAAGCGACATAAGATAGCTGAATGCTTCTTTTTTCCAGGCAAATTTATCACCTACGTGAACATGGACATCAAATATTTTCATCTATTATCTCCCTGTATCTCCCTGAGCTTAAATCGCTGAATCTTTCCTGTAGCGGTTTTCGGCAAATCATCCACAAATTTTATCCATCTCGGATATTTATAATGAGCAATTTTACTTTTGCAGAACTCCTTTATCTCTTTCGCAAGCGCGCCAGAACCGTCTACACCTTCATTAAGAACAATAAAGGCCATAGGTTTAATCATGCCCTGCTCATCTTCTCTGCCTACAACCGCGGCTTCAAGAACAGATGAATGCGACATAAGACAACTCTCAACTTCGGCAGGAGACACCCAAATGCCTCCAACCTTAAGCATATCATCGTCTCGTCCGGCATAATAAAAATAACCGGCTTTGTCCTGATAATATTTATCGCCCGTGTTAAACCATTTGCCGATCATAGCTGTTCTTGTTCTTTCTTCCATGTTCCAGTAACGTGCCGCTCTGCTTCCTCCTTTGACCATCAGAGTTCCGAGCTGACCTGTCGGAACATCTTTTCCCGATTCATCCACAATTTTAGTCTCATATTCTTCTACCGGTTTTCCGCTCGATCCCGGTTTTATGTTTCCAAATCGATTTGAAATGTAGATATGAAGCAGCTCAGTTGAACCTATACCGTCATTAATCTCAACATTAAAATAGTTCAGCCACTGATCGTATATCGGTTTAGGCAGCGGCTCACCCGCAGATACACATTTTTCTACTTTACCCAAATTGTCTTTGATTTGAAGCATTCTTCCATACAATGTCGGAACGGCAAAAAAGAGTGTAACACTAAATTTATTAATATTTTCATACATTGCTTCCGGAGTTGGCAGATCCGGACAAAGAACTGCGGTAGCTCCGCTGACAAGTGGAAAATAAAGTCCGTTACCAAGTCCATAGGCAAAAAATAGCTTTGCTGCTGAGAATAAAATATCGCTTTCTTTTATATTAAGTATTGTTTCGGCATATGTTTCAACCGAAAACGGAATATCTTTCTGCAGGTGAACCACTCCCTTCGGTTTACCTGTTGAGCCGGAAGAATAAAGCCAGAACGCCGAATCGTCGCGATTTGTCGGCGCAGATTCTAGCTCGCTTGGCTTCGAGTTAATCCAGCTGTCAAAATCGTCATAATCGTCGATCGGCCCTACCGTGATCACCTTTTTGAGAAACGGCAGATCGGCTTTAATCTCTTCGTAAAAATGAACCAATGATTCGTCTACAATAAGAACTTTTCCTCTCGAATCGTTAAACATATATCTGTAATCTTCACTTTTAAGCCAGTTGTTGAGAATAACCGGAACTGCTCCAATTTTTATAGCCCCGAGAAAAGCGATCGGCAGATTCGGTGTATCTTTCATAAGAAGCAGTACTCTGTTTTCCATTTCAATTCCGCTCTCTTTAAATGCCCATCCTGCCTGGCTGACTTTTTGTTTTAAATCCTCATAGGTAATTTTTTGATCACCGCAAATATACGCCGTCTTTTCGGCAAGCTCGTCAGCTCTTTTCAGAATGTAGTCGGCAACATTAAACCTTTCCGGCACTTCTTCCATATTACTCCCCCTATTTTATCCATGCGAAGGGCATGAATATCTTCGCACTCTTCATTCATGAGACCACTGCACAATAAGCGGATTCACAGAAGTCAAAGAAAGGGTGAGATTTAGAAATTAAAATTTGAGGTACTAACCGGTTAGTTTGAGAATTTTAATTTCCTGAAGATTACCCTTTATTTGACTTCCCTGCGGGCTTTATGTGGTTTCCCATATACTTTTCGTTAAACTTCTTTGAATTAACCCGTTAGTCCTTCAGAAGTTTGCCTTGTCTATAGAAAACCTCATAAAAAGTTGTGGATTTGTTTATTGTGCAGTGGTCTCATAATATAACAATATAAGTTCACCCTGCGCGTTAAACAGTTCTTTGAGAAAAATTAGAGTATGCACTGCTGCTTACCCATGCATCAATAGTCCCCCTTATATAATTACTATTTAGCGCGCAAAGTGAGTATTAACTAAGTTATCCTTAATACCATTGTAAATTCAAGCTATTCGATGTCAAGCTATACTTTTGGTTTTGGTAGAATCTCATCAAAAAGTTTATCATTCAGCTCTTTGCCGTCTGCTATTGCCTCTCTGAATTTGATAAAGTTAATTTTGTCAGCCCCTGTCGCCTTTTTATTGTTAAAAGCTGTAAATCCTAAAAATGCTTCATAGTTCATATTAGCCGCAAGCCAATGTCTGCTTGAAAGTTTTGACTGATCCCAGAAAAACTTTTTCTTTGCACGAATCGCATCTATACTCATCGCAAGACATCCCGGGAAAAGATTTGTAAATTTCCAGATAAGCCTGTTTATAGACGCATCAAGCTTTGAAAAATCAACTTCGAGCTCTTTGATCCGTCTTTTTGCGCGATCAAGCGCCTCGCCTGTTTTTGACTCACCGTAAACAATTACACCGTCATTTAAAAAATATTCCGTTATAACCAGAGGATTTCTATAATATTTATTCCCGTCGGTAAGCACAGGAACAACTTCTGTCAACGCATTTTTCGCTTTCATTTTGTACGCTGACCAAAACTCACATGATACGGCATTATACATCGCATCTTCACTGGTCATAAGCCACGGAAGAAAATCGGTTGACCCTCCTACCGGCGCAGATCCATGGGCGGGGCCCGCCTGTCCAAATAGAGCGAGATCCGATGATACAGAGAGATCGCACGCCATCCCTATCTCCTGACCTCCCGCAATTCTCATGCCGTTCACTCTGCATATAACCGGTTTTTTGCAATTGAGAATAGAATCCACCATTCCGTTAAACAGATCCATATACTCACCGTATTCAGACGGCCTTTTCCCGTAATATTCCGAATACTCTTTTGTATTTCCTCCGGTACAGAACGCCTTTTCTCCGGTACCCGTAAACACCACTGCAGTAACCGATCGATCACTTGATGCAGCTTGAAAACCAGCAATTACACCCTTTACCATTTTTGTGGTATAAGAATTGTATTGCGCCGGATTGTTCAAAATTATCCATGCACTGTATAATTTTCTTGATACGGTTCCGTCTTTCTGAACAATAGGACGCTTCTCATAGATCACCGACGGCGCATCTGCGCCCCAATAGTCCGATTTAAAAAGCGAATGATCCTTTAAACTGTTATCTCTCGGCAACCATTTTAATGACATAATTCCCTCCTAATCAAAATCTGGAATGAGCACAACTCGTTTTTCAAGTTTGCCCTCTTTTGCTTCTTTGAATGTTTTCTCAATTTGACTCATCGGACGCTTTTCAACATAAGGTTCTATTAAGATTTTTTTTTCTGCAACAAGCTTCAGTACGTCAGGATAATATTTCGGTTTGCAGCCCCATGTCCCGATAATTTCAGCGTCATAAGCCATTAGTTTTGAGAACATAAAACTATTTTTTGCCATACCGTACCCTATTACCGCAAGTTTACTTATAAAGGTAAGAAGCGACAGCGCTATAAGCTGCGCCTGAGCATTTCCCGTTACCTCAAAAATTTTTAGACCGAAGTTGCCTATGCCTTCTATTTTCAATCTTTCTTTAATAATTTTTTTAATTTCTTTAGGGTCATTTTTCTGACTGTCAACAACGAGATCAATGCCAAGCGCTTCGGCTTTTTTTGCCTTGCTGTTTCCATACTCAATACCGATAATAAATTTCGCACCAAACGCTCTCGCTATTTGAGTCATATATGAACCGACTCCGCCTGCAGCACCTGTAATTATCACAACATCGCCCTGCTTGAGGTCAACTCTTTTTGCTGCTTGATAGGGTGTTGTAACCGCATCGGCAATAACCGCCATATCTGCCAGATCTATCCCGGCTCGCTCATCAACAACGCAAAGATCTTTTGACGGAACAGGGATATGCGACGAAAATCCTCCATATATTCCGAGCGAGTTACCCGGCATTTTCTGTTTAAGACATCTGTTTTCTCTTCCCTGCCTGCAGATTTCACATTCTCCGCACGGCATTACGGCTGGAATTATCACCTCTTTGCCTACTAGTCCGGAATCACCGCGCACCACTGTTCCCGATATTTCATGTCCTAAGGTTAAAGGCGGCGGCGTAACAGTAGGAACACCATCATAAAAATATCCGATATCGGTATGGCATACACCGCATCCGGCTATCTCTACAATCACCTCACCTTCTTTAGGTCTCGGCATATCAATCAGCGTCATTGCCAGATTTCCGGGTTTAGACATCTGCCATGTTTTTATCTTGTCATTCATCTGCAATTCCTCCTAAGAATGTTTCCATGCAGGTTTTCGCTTTTCAATAAAAGCTGATATCCCTTCATTTGCATCACAAAGATTCATCAATTTTTCTATATAAACATCATTCATCTCTTTAAAACTCTCTTCCAAATGTTCCTTTTTTGTCAAGGTGCGTTTTGTCAGCCTTAATACGGATCGAGACAAGCCTGCAAAGCGGGAGATATATTTTTTTAAAGATTTATCAAATTCCTCTTTTGCGAATATCTCATTTACCAGTCCCATCTGTTTGGCAGTTTCCGCGTCGATAGTTTTGCCGGAAAAAATAAGCTCTTTAGCGTTTCTTTGGCCTATTATTTCAGGCATCAAAATCATCGCAACAGGTGGAAATACGCCAAGTTTTATCTCCGGCTGTCCCACTTTCAAAGTATCGTCTGCAACAACAAGATCTGTACCAAGAAGCAGTTCGCATCCCCCGCCAAAGGCAAAACCTCTTGCCGCAGCCACTGTCAGCTTGTCCGTTTTAGAAAGTTCAACAAAAATGTCCGAAAACGCCTTCAGCATACGCGGCGTGTTTTCTTTTGTGTGATCAGCCACATCAACACCGCTGCAAAACGATTTATCACCAGCTGCACTAATCACAATAATTGATATTTCCTCATCGCTTCCGGCTTTTCTGACAGCATCGGCAATATTCTCCATCATTGCAATATTAATCACATTGTAAGGAGGATCGTTGATTATTATTTTAGCAACCGACAGTTCCTTTTTGTATAAAATCTTATCCATTCCGCCTCCATATAGTAAGTATAGGTTTCGGGTTTTAGGTTACAGGTTTCGGGTCAAAAAAACCTATAACCTATTCCTGCCGCAATTTAAATATATTGTCCACCGTCAACTTTAATTATCTCCCCGGTAATATGGCTTGAAAGATCGGACGCGAGGAAGACGACCGCGTTTGCAATATCATCAGTTCTGCCGGCTTTCTTCAACGCGGTTTCATCAATCGCGGCATCTTTAAACTTCTGAGGCATCTTGTTTGTCATTTCGGTTATTATAAAACCGGGAGCTACTACGTTTGCTCTGACTGAATATTTTCCAAGTTCCTTCGCTGCGGCTTTAACAAGTCCCACAACCCCCGCCTTGGCCGCCGAATAATTTGTTTGTCCGAATTTGCCTCTCAATCCGTTTATTGATGAGATCGCGATAAGTTTTCCCGATCTCTGTTCTTTCATAATCGAACTGGCTGCAGCAAAATAGTTAAATGCGCCTCCAAGATCAATTTTTATTACATCTTCCCAATTCTCTTTTGTCATCTTCCAAAGAACCTGGTCTCTGTTGATTCCGGCGTTTGCAACTACAATATCGATTCTTCCAAACCGATCAAAAACCTGTTTTACAACCGTTTTGGCAGCGTCAAAGTCAGAAACATCCGATTGTATAGGCAGATATCTCGCTTTATCATACTCATGATTTTCCATATTAAGATCTATCGCCGCAACTGAAGCTCCGGCTTTAAGAAGCGTTGATGCAATTGTATCTCCAATACCTCGGTTGCCTCCTGTCACTATCGCAATCTGACCTGCCAGATCAATCTTAATCAACTTTCTCTCTTTAGTATAACGGCAGCAGTCGTTCCGCCCCCGCCGCATATAGCGGCAATGCCGTATTCCTTATCAAGCCGCTTCAGGGCATAATAGAGCGTCACCACTATTCTCGCACCTGAGCAGCCGGTGGGATGACCCAAAGCTATTGCACCGCCGTTAATATTAAGTCTGTCTCTATTCCAGTCCAAAACACGTTCGTTCGCAATAATTTGAGCACTAAACGCTTCATTTACCTCTATCAAATCCATATCAGACAGTTCCATTTTTGCCCCTCTAAGCGCCTTTTTTATAGATACCGCGGGCCCTTCTCCCATATATTTCCCATCAACAGCGACATGAGCATAACCGACCAGCGAAAACAACGGCGCGGCTCCTTTTGATTTTGCAACCTCTCTGTCCATCGCAACAAGAGCAGCGGCTCCATCTGTCAAACCCGAGGAGTTTCCGGCAGTCACATTACCGTTTTGCCTGAATGCTCCGGAAAGTTTAGCAAGTTTCTGCATATTGGTATCACGCCTTATCGATTCATCTTTATCAAAGATTCTTTCTTCTGTCTTTTTTGTCGCAGGTATAGTTACCGGCGCAATCTCTTCGTCAAACCAGCCGTTGTCCTGAGCTTCGGCCGCTTTTTTGTGGCTTGAGAGCGCAAATTCGTCCATCTCCTTTCTGGTGATCGAATACTTATCCACGAGAAGCTCTGCGGTTTGACCCATAGAAAGATTCACAACCGGATCAGCTGAATCAGTCCAGCCGTCCTCAAGCTTTATATCCCCGAATCTGAATGGACGAAACCTGTAGCCTCTTATCAGATACGGTATCGTTGACATGCTTTCCATGCCGCCGGCCAAAACAATATCAGCGGCACCAACTTGAATAGTCTGCATCGCCATCTGAACCGCTTTCATACCGGAAGGACACGCTTCATTTATAGATACTGACGGAACTGTATAGGGTATACCTCCAAGATAAGCCGCAGTGTGAGCAGGATTCACATAATTTCCAGCCTGCCTGCAGGTTCCTATAACCGCTTCACCCAGTTCTCCTCCGGAAACAGCCGCTCTTTTCAGCGCCTCTCTTATCGGAAACTGAGCAATTTCGTAACATTTTAAATTTTTCATTGTGCCGCCGAATCTTCCCATCGGTGATCTTACCGCCGCAACAAAAACAACATCGTTTATATTTTTCATGCTCTTCCCCTCTTTGTAGTTATAAATCTATAGGGCGCCTCTATTAATTCTGAGCGTCCGGATTGAAAGTCCGAATCCGTCTGCCTGCGCGTTCAACACAGATGAAGCCGGCTCGGAGCTCAAAGTAGTCGTTCATGAATTATTAGAGACGCCCTATATTTTGCATTCTAAAGAAATTCTGCTTGAAGGAGCAAAGCCGGATCGTTGAAAAAATGAGATAAGTGTAAAATCGCTCCAGTCAACAAGCGTATAGATTTTATCCGCATTAACTGCCTTAAGATTCATTTTTAATTGATCCATAAGCGCAAACCCAACACTTCTGCCTCTAAAAGCGGGAATGACCCCGATGGTATCTATAAATACATTGGCATCAGGTATTCCGTACTCGCCATAAAACAGATCGGCCAAAAGAAATCCAACCGGTTCTCCATCAATAAGTGCTACAAGCGATGTACCGATTCTTGATTCGGCATCTCTGTGAGAAAATTTTCTTTTATAATAATCGATGCGATTTTCTCCTGTTATTTCGCTATCTATTTTTACAATCGCATCAAAATCTTCTTTTTTCAACAATCTTACTTCAACATCGTTCATTGTTGTCCCCCTTATTCATTTTCAGTATAAGTCTTGAGCAGTAAATTTACTCCTTTTTTTCACCGCTTACAATTTTTTAGTATAGATTACCTGAAAGCTATCAGGAACTTTTTTGACATCGCTGAAACAGGAATCGCACGCAAGCCCTCCTCCATTAACGCTAACCGGCACAAGCAAAACCTCAAATCCCATTTCCTCATACAGCTCTCTCAGCTCGTCTACTCTCTGACCATCAACAACAGCTCGTTTTTCCCAGCCTTCATTTTCCATTTTTTTCTCAAATGCTGATTTCCCTTTTCTGTGCATCATCGTTTTGGGATATCTTATTCTTTCATTCATATTCGTTTCTCAAATTCTTATCACGCTCTCTGCATTTGACGATGTATCTATTGATTCTACTACTTTCAGAACAGATCATCCATCTCGTCCGATCCGGGCATTTTGCCGTAGCGTTTCATATAGCCGGACAACAGTTCATTTTCTCTTGTACTATATAACTCTGCCCGTTCGTAAGAAAATCGGTCTGCATTTCCAATCTCTCCGGCAAGTGAATCTTTTAGATTCATTTCACCTTTAATTTTTATAATCTCTCCTGAATTATCATACAAGATATAGACGCCGCTTCCAGCCGGAACAGTATTTACATTGCTTTGAACAAGCTTTAAGCTGTTTATCGGCGGCAAAATTTGCTTTGGAAGCTTTAGCTTCTCTTCCGATCGCCTTATCCACGCGAGAGACGGCTTGCTTTCATTGATATTAATTGCTCCAGCCGGACAGACCAAGACGCATGCACCGCAAAATATGCACCCCGAACTCTTAAAATCCTCCGCTCTTATTGATGCTATCTTCTTGCCATCGGAATCTTTCATGAGCCACACATCCGCCTTTGGAACAGTCTCGCATATTCTAACACACCTTTCGCACCCCACACAAAGATTAGGATTATAAAAAAAAAGTTTGTTCCTGATTATTGTATGTCCGGGATTAGAAAAATTTGCGGTCGATTTATCCAGCCCAATATGATCTGTCAATTTTCTTATCTCGCATGTTTCAAAAAGATTGCAGCAGCGTTCCTCCACCGGTATTCCGTATGTGCAGGTCAACCTGTCGCATCCCTCTTTTTGATCGCATACAAGACAAATATGCGGATGATATGACATAATTTTGGAAAACGCCTGCTTTCTTGCCCTGACGGCCGCTTCGGTTTCCGTATCAATATTCATGCCTTCCAATATTTCGATTTTGCAGGCTAATTCCAGTTTACCGTTGATCTCAACAACGCACATATTGCAATTTCCGGCGCTCTGCAATCCCGGAAACGTGCACAATCGCGGCAAATAGATCTTTTTTTGATCAAGCAGCTCCAAAACCGTCTGCTTCTCAGTAAAATCCAACTGTTTTCCATTTACCTCGATTTTCATCTGTATTTACCAGCTGTGCTTCAAAGCCATAGGCGTGCAGGCAGCAATACATGGAAGCACAGGATGTCCGGGAGGTTTGCATTCCATGCATTGGTATCTGATATCTTTTACCTTACCGTCTGCAATCTTTACTACATCATCGTCATAATCATCGGTAACACGCTCAAAAAGAGCTTTGGGGCACGCAGTCACACACATTTTACCTCGGCATTCTGCGCATTTATCAGTGTCGATGGTTATATAATACTCGCCGGAGCCGTCCATATAACCATAGTTGGCAATCATAATATCTGTCCTTTTCGTGTATCCTTTTTGCTTCCTTTTTTACTTGCCAGAACAAATCCAAACAGTGCAGCTCCCAACGCACCCGCCGTCTGGGCATCAAGTCTTTCATCTTTTGGTTTTACCGCCTTTATGCCCAGATTTTCTTCAATGCGCTCTGTTACGCCCCTGTTTTTTGAAATACCGCCTGTTATAAAAAATTCCTTCTCCATTCCTATTCTGTCCAAAAGCTGAGTGACACGATCAGCCATAGCTTTGCAGTAACTGGCAAGCACTTCGTTTAGCGTCTTTCCCGATTTTACCATCGCCATAGCCTCGGATTTGGCAAAAACAACGCATACATTGCTTATCGGCTCGGCAGGAGCATTTATCTGAAATGATCTGTCCCCTATTTCGGTAATCGGTACCTTTAAAAGATCCGCTATTGTTTCCATTCCCCGGCCCGTTCCGGCAGCACACTTATCATTCATAAGGAAATTGGTTACTTTACCTCTTTCGTCAATATGAATTGCCTTACAATCCTGCCCTCCCATATCAAGAATTGTCCTCAGGGACGGCCCCACCATATAGTTGGCGCCTCTTCCATGACATGCAATTTCAGTTACAGCCTTATCCTGGAACGGTATGTTAACCCTTCCGTATCCAGTCCCGACAATAAAGTCAACAGCTTCATAAGAAATCTCCGCATGTTCAAGCAAGGGCTTCAACGCATCTTTTGCACTGGTGGGAGAGTTGCTTCCGGTGCGTACGGTATTGGATGCATAAAATTTCCCGTCAAGACAGATCACCGCCTCGGAGCTCACTGAACCAATATCGATTCCAACCGAAATGATTTTTGTATCGGAACTGTCCATGGATTCATCTTTCCAGCATTTTTCATCCCATCTCCAATACTCTTTCTGCGTCATATCAATCCTCCACCGTTTTTTCTTGCGCCAAAAGCGCAGCGCCTAATGCATCAACAAAAAGCGGTTTTTCTGGAATAAAAATCTCCTCAATTTCCAAATTTTTCTTAAAAGCGGACACAAAACCAGGGTTGTATGCCAACCCGCCGAAAATTGCAATTTTAGGCTCAAGCTTTACTCTTCTTGCCATCGAAGAGACTCGCGAAGCAATAGAATCATGTACAGCTTTTGATATATCTTTCTGTGAAGTATTTTGAGCGATAAGTGAAACAACCTCGGATTCCGCAAATACTGCACATTGAGCATTCATAGGTATCGTTGCATCCGAGCTTAAGGCAAGTTCTGCAAACAGCTTTACATTAATCCCTAAAGCCCTTGCCATTGATTCGACAAAAGAACCTGATCCTGCCGCACATTTCTCGTTCACCGCAGAATCGGTTACTTTGCCGGTCTGGCTGACTCTGATTGCCTTGCTTTCCTCGGCTCCAATTTCAATGCCGGTACGTACGGAATTATTGCATTCAAATATGCCGCGTCCGCCGGCCGTAACATCTGTTATTACATAGTCGGCATTTTTAAAAGTTTTTCTTCCAATACCAGTTGCAGCGATCTTATCGATATCGGATCGATCGATTTTCGCATTCTTAACAGCCAATGCCAGAGTCTCATCAACTGCCTTTTCCTGATTCTCCCCGCTGGTCCGAATCGCTTCTCCTATAGTTTTCTTTCCATTAAGTATGATAACTTTAATATTTTTTGATCCTATATCTATCCCTGCGCTGATCATGCATTCCCCCTATGTACTCTTTTTGATTTTTTCAAGTCCTAAAAGCTCCATAAACGAATCGATACGCGCCAAAACCCTATCCTCGTCAAACTCTGTTTCGTCACCCATATTTCCTTCGTATGTCATCACCTTAATTCCAAGCTCTGACAGCTCATCTTTGTTCTGCATTATTCCCAGCGACAGACCTTCGCATCCGCGATTCAGGTGAAGCATAACGCCATCGACTTTCCATTCCTTTATTATATGCATCATAAGACGAGTTTTTATATTAGGGTCATAAAACTGCTGATATTCGGGTTTTGCAGCATTCCATTCTGCGTATAGTTTCAAAGCGGTTTCTCTGTCGTTAATCTCTATTCCTTTGTCCATAGGTGTGGGCCTGTACCCCCAGGTTCCATCCTTTTTTTCCTCAAAGATTCCCTGAAGACCGAATGTATAAAGCGAACCAATCGACATGGCACCGAAATCTTCGAGATATCTGAACATCTTCAAAAATCCCCATGGAGGCTGAGTATCGGATATAAGTCTGCATCTCTCGCTGCCTACTGCCGCAATTCCCCTTTTCGCCCGATCGGCAGCCTCATCGTAAAGTTCATCATAATACTCAGCTGTACTCTTATCTGCCTTATTCAATGTAGCTAACGAGTAGAGCGAAAAAATTGCTTTCTCGTCAAGCGGAGCAGGTATTGTCTTTTGAAGCTCGCAGATTTTTGCCCAGGTAGAAGTTGCTCTGAACTCATATTTGAGATGTTTTATAAAATTTTCATCATCAAATTTTCTTCCCGTTATCTTCTCCATCCACTCTATTGCTTCAGCCATCTGATTGGCAATGTAGGTGATTCTCGGATCATCGACTCCTTTTATCCATTCATATGCTCCACTGCTTACATCTATTGCTTTAAACGGTATTTTCTCGGAACGAGCCACTTCCTGATACCATTTCGAGTGTGAACAGCAGATCTGATTCGTAAACGCAAAATCTGCGGTAGGCCATTTTCCTCCGAATACCCATTTATCGGCATAGATAGAGCCCCAGTAACTTCTCATATAAGAACAAAGATCATGTGCCCAGCCTTTATTGCTTGCGACATCCTGCAGTTGCTTGTTGGCATCTTTGTCGAATGCTACCTGAGCCCCATAAGGTTCGCCGGTCAGCCAGTAAATGTCTTCACCGAGACCATACGGCAATGCATGAAACGCCCACGCACTTCCGCATACTCTCAGTCCTCCGCTCTGCCTTGCATTTACATAATTATCAAAATACGCTTTTCTTAATTCCTTTGCCTTGCCCCACGATTTCAAAGGCTCAACTTTATATTTCATTAAATTCCTCCCCTTCCATATAATCTGAATCTATTGTTAAAAAAGGTCCTCTTCGCCTATTGTTTCGAGAAAAGCCTCCACCCTTGTCTTAAATTGACCCAGCGGAAGCGTTACATCAAACTC
This sequence comes from Campylobacterota bacterium, assembly GCA_013152955.1. Classification (GTDB taxonomy): domain Bacteria; phylum Campylobacterota_A; class Desulfurellia; order JAADFJ01; family JAADFJ01; genus JAADFJ01. The sequence goes on along the minus strand of JAADFJ010000083.1, from coordinate 27,680 downwards.
AAGCTGAAGAGAAGGAATATCATGTTCCGATAAAAATTCTTTCAGCGGAACCATATCTCCTTCATGCGGATCGCAAAATTTTTGCTGAATCAGCAAAGCACCGTCAACATTATAATCCCCGCAAAGCTTGAGAATATGCAAAAATCTTAATCTTGTTCCATCGTCCATTGCGTAATCTTTTGTGGGACAAGCAGGCCTGCTGCAATATCTGTCTCCTATTCTTCTTTCCTGAGACAGATTATCATGTTCGGGGCCGATCTCTTTCCAAAACCATCTTGTTCCGGTACAATGCTCATCTATCACGACCGTAGCATCTTCATGTTCCACCATATGCGCAAAACTCATGTCATCATCTTCCGAACCGATAACAATTAATCTTGAGCCGACCTTACTGTCGGTTTTTATCTTTCTTGAAGGAAGATATTTTAATATTTTCTCTATCTCTCTGTTCGCATCATGCTTATCGACAAGCTCGGATGCAGTTACCATGGCAAGCGCCTCCATACCGGTCAGATGCGGATTGTCATCTTTTCTATATTCGTAAACCGTTCTCAACAGATGACGATTTTTATCCATAAGCGTAATCGCATCCTCAAGTCTGTTTTCATCTATTTTAAATTCTCTCCATTCCTCGACCGATTCCTTAAAGCGCTCAATCTCACTTGCCATAAACTCCTTGGCGTATTTATCTTTGACATTATTGGGGATTGGAAGATACCACGCAAATTCTACCGGCAGCTTATGTTTCATAACATTGTATGTTTGGCGAAGATGAAGACAGGAATGAGCCATAACCACACCGTCAAGATGATCAAGTTTACCTTTGAGTCCCTGAGCCAGAGTATCTCTTGAAAACGGACAGAACATAGCAAAAAGGTACGGCTCCGTCACATCCTGAGGCTCATGGAACCCCAAAAGTCTTACGGTAAGACAGTTTGCGGCAGTCAATACCTCCTCCGGCGTATATGTGCACAAACTGCCGACAACTTTTCCCCCTGTTCTCTCTTTCCACTTCTTTGCGTAACTGTTTCTGTCATCATACCATTCAAAAAATTGGTCAAAGAGACCGTCACCTGCAATATCCTCTTTGATACCGTGAAGATATCCATCACCCATGCGGCACCCCCTTATAAGTTGTTATCAAATAGTTTCGTATCAAACTATTTGATAACAACTATACCTGTTAAAAATTGCATGTCAAGAGAAAATTATTGTAATTCGCATCCGATTATATAAAATCATATTTTATGAAAGGAAGAGTTATGCAAAAAAATCCCGCTGTGCTGTCTTTTGATGGAAAGTTCATAAAATTGTTAGAAAATATCAACGCCGATATAGGAGACATTGTAGAAATAAAACTGTCGGAAAACGGCAAAATAGAAACATGCACCATACTGGTTAAATCCTCTGGAAGTCTTGATGCAGCCAACCTGAATATCCTGCCGCAAAATTATGCAAATACAAAAAGGCGATTCGAACTGATTTGGAAGATCAGACAATTTTTCCATGAAAATGGATTTATTGAGGCTGTTACAGCGATGATGAAAAACGGAATTGCACCGGAGGAACATATAGAGCCGTTAAAGCTGACAAATGGTAAGTTTTTAATTACAAGCCCCGAATTGTCACTAAAAAAACTTTTGATTGGCGGATTTAATAAGCTTTTTGAAATTACACATGCATTTCGCGATGATGCATATGGAAATTTTCACAACAAAGAGTTTATTATTGCCGAATGGTACAGGACATACAAAAAACTGAACAGCATTCAGGAAGATTTTATAAAATTATTAAGATATCTAACTGATTCGGAAGAAATTGTCTGGCAAGGCAAAAAGATAGCACTTGAAGGCAAAAGCGTCACCTACAGTGAAGCTTTTAAGAAAGCGGGGTTTGATCTTGAAACGCTTGAATCCTCTTTTTCAAATGATGAGCAGTACGGCGAATTCAATTATTACGAGCTGACGGATTACGTTTTTGAGCGTTACGTCAAACCGCTGCTGGGTAACGGGCATATAACATTTCTTGTAAACTTTCCGGAATGGAAGCCTGCTTTGGCTGTCGTTGAAAATCGTATAACAAGACGTTTTGAAGTATTTATTGAGGGAATTGAAATCGCGAGTGCGTTTTATGAACTAAATGACAAACCGGAGCAGGAAAGACGATTTAAAAAGGAAAACGCGGCGCTGGAAAAAAGAGGGGTAAATATAACAACCGATGAAGAATTTTTGGATGCGCTCGGATGGGGAATGCCTGAAGCATCCGGAATCGCAGTCGGAATTGACAGATTGCTTCTCTTTTTAACGGATCAAAAGAAAATAGAGAAATTAATATAAAGAGCGGCTATTAATCCATTAGCAATTACCTTGACTCTCGGATCCTGAACTCCGAAAGGTAGCCGATTTTATAGCCGGTTTGCTTTTTTATTCAATTATGCTAAGGTAAGATTTATGGTGATAATGCAGGAGGGAGCATAGTGGGAAAACACAGTGAGGCTGTAAATAAACTTATTGAAATAGTTTGTCCTAAATGCAGATTCACAAAAATCATACATTTTCCGAAGGAAAAGTTACCGATATGCCCTAAATGCGGCACCAAGATGGCAATTAAAGAGCTTTTAGATGAAGGCAAATCATATTAATAATTTATTTGGAGGAACCATGAAAAAAATTTTTCTTTTTCTAATCGGTGCAATGCTTATGAGTTCGGTTGCAAATGCGTCTGACATCAACTTATGGAGACAATCGGCACTAAATCATATTATCACAAGAGGCGTTCTTAGAGTAGGGCTTGAGGCGGGCTATATGCCCTTTGAAATGAGAAGCAAATCCGGAAAGATTATCGGTTTTGATGTTGATATAGCAAAGCTTATGGCAAAAAACATGGGAGTAAAACTCAAACTTGTGAACACGGCTTGGGATGGTATAATTCCGGCTCTAATAACCGATAAATTTGATATTATTATGAGCGGAATGACAATAACTCAAAAAAGAAACTTGAAAATAAACTTTGCCGATCCGTATATTGTTGTCGGACAAGCTATACTGATAAGAAAGAGTTTGACCGGTATAATAAAAAGCTATAAGGATTTAAACAATCCAAAGTATACGGTAGTAACCAAACTTGGTGTTACCGGTGAGTTTGCAGTAAAAAAATATATGCCTCGCGCAAAACTCAAAACATTTGAAACAGAACCTGATGCAGCGATGGAAGTTGTAAACGGAAGGGCGGATGCATTTGTTTATGATCAACCATACGATGCGGTATTTTATGCACAAAAAGGAATCGGAAAGCTTACATTTCTTGACAAACCGTTTACCTATGAACCGCTTGCTTGGGGTGTGCGAAAGGGAGACCCTGATTTTCTCAATTGGCTCGACAACTTTCTGAGACAGCTCAAACATGACGGATCTTACAAAAGAATATATAAAAAATGGTTTTTGAGCAATAGTTGGTTAAAAGAGGTACAATAGACCTTTTATAGAGATCGGTAAATATGATAAGCAAGCCGGCAAAAGCGGCATGGAATTTTACGTATATAATCGTAATTATAGGGATCGGCTACTTTACATTTATCTCAAGCTCAAAGATCAACTACATATGGAGATGGAACACTATTCCATCTTATATTATTTACACGAGTCATGATACTGTAAGTTCGCCTTTCAACGGTTTCGTAGAAGGGTATAAAAACGGAGAACTGACAATTAAATCACTCCATGGAGTGACAAAAAAATTTAAACTTGAAAAATCTGCGGTCAAAAAGGGAAATGTTGTTGATCAGGGAGATGAATTGGGATACAACGTTTCCCATAAGGCCGGAGCGCTTTTACTTGGGCTTCTTACCACATTAAAAATTTCCATAATAGCTATCTTTTTTGCGATTATAATCGGCATTATAACCGGTCTTATGAGAATAGCAGAAAATCCGTTGCTCAAAAATCTTGCAATAACCTATATTGAACTGATAAGAGGCACTCCCCTTCTTGTTCAAATATTTATCTTCTATTTTTTTATCGGAACCGTTTTTAATCTTGACAGAATAGTATCGGGGATTGGAGCTTTAGCGGTCTTTGAGGGAGCATATATCGCAGAAATCGTAAGAGCCGGAATTCAATCTATCGGCAAGGACCAAACTGAAGCCGCTCTTTCAATAGGAATGAATTATTTTCAGCTTATGAGACATATAATTATGCCTCAGGCGATCAAGAGAACCATGCCTGCCATGGCCGGTCAGTTTATATCTCTGATTAAGGATTCATCGCTTGTATCTATTATCTCTATTACCGATCTTACAAAAGCCGGCAGAGAAATTGTAAGTTCGACATTCAGCCCGTTCGAAATCTGGTTTACAGTGGCTGCAATGTATCTGGTGCTTACATATTCGCTGTCATCTTTGACACATTTACTTGAAAGGAAAATGGCAAAAAGTGACAGATAAAAAGTATGCGGTTCGGGCACGCAATATTTATAAGGTATATCCAAACGAAATCAAAGCTTTAAACGGTGTTTCTTTAAATGTGGATTATGGAGAGGTCTTAGTAATTATCGGTGCATCAGGTTCAGGAAAAAGTACTTTTTTAAGAACGCTGAACCGCCTTGAAGAGATAAATTCAGGATCAATAGAAGTTTTAGGAACCGATATTTTTAACAAAAAGACCAAGCCTACAAAACTGCGAACTAAAATCGGTATGGTTTTTCAGCATTTCAATCTTTTTCCGCATCTTACGGTCATGGAAAATATTACAATTGGTCAAATAAAGGTAAAAAAAGTTAATAAAAAAGATGCTGTTGATCTGGCAACCGTTCTGCTTAAAAAGGTAGGTATAGTTGAAAAAGCAGATGTTTATCCGGAACAGCTCTCGGGAGGTCAGCAGCAGCGTGTTGCGATTGCAAGAGCTCTTGCAATGAAACCTCAACTGATGCTCTTTGATGAAGCAACAAGCGCGCTTGACCCGGAAATGATAGGTGAAGTACTTGACGTTATGGAAAAGGTGGCAAAAGAGGGAATGACTATGATTGTGGTAACACACGAAATGGATTTTGCAAAAGCAGCCGCAGACCGGATCGCATTTATGAATCAAGGAAAAATTACTGAGATTGCTACACCTGAAGAAATATTGGCAAACGATAATAATCCTCAACTAAAACAATTTTTAAATAAGATACATTAATAACCGATGTTACGCACTAAACACAGCTGCAGTGGCAATAGTAGCGTATAAGTGCAAGACAGTGCAACGCAGGAGCAGCCGGCTGCTTCAAGTTACACTAACACAGCAATTATGCGTTACTATTGTCACCCGAAGGGCAAAAAGATAAAGCATCATCTACTGCGTCGAAACCTTGCCGCCGTAGCTGCGGCTACGCCGGCAAGAACCTTCCTTGTATCTAACGCTTTCTTTTTTTGCTGAAACTGCGTTTAGTGCGTAACATCAGTTAATAAGACCGCTGCGCAATAAACGGGATCAGCGAAAGTCAAAGAAAGGGTACGATTTAAGAATTAAAATTTGGAATACTAATCTGTGTTAGTTCGGGATATTCTTAGCGTGAAGCACTCAATGAAAGGCTAAGAATATGTTTACTGCGCAGCGGTCTTAAGATGCCGCTTAGCATACAAAACAAGTACATAGATTTGCAAAATTCAACTTTCCCCATATTATCAAGAGTAATGATAAATTCTTTGGACAATCACATTAAAGCCGTTCTCAAAAAAATAATAAAAAATGAGGATGATTACGATATCTGGATCAAACCGATAAAGCTCGTTCCAAAACAAAACAAACTGACCATAACGCTCCCTAACAGATTTTTCAAAGAATGGATACAAAGCAACTGTATAAAACAGATTATGGAGACCGCAAAAAAAAGATATTCGGAAATTACAGAAGTTCAGTTTATCGTCAAAGATCCGGGTCGGCATATAGATAAAAAAAATCAGGTTAATATTCCAAAAAGACACGATGGCAATTCCAGTTTAAACAATAAATACAGATTTGATAATTTTATTGTAGGAGACTCAAATCGTTTTGCCTCTGCTGCGGCAATAGCAGTAGCTACAAACCCCGGAACGGCATATAATCCGTTTTATATATACGGCGGCGTCGGTCTCGGAAAAACACACCTTCTTCAAGCTATAGGACACAGAGTAGCTAAAGATAAAAAGAAAAAAATCTGTTATATCTCGTCAGAACAGTTTACTAATGAATTGATAGACGCCATAAAAAGAAGAGATAATGAAAATTTTAGACATTATTACAGAAATCTGGATCTGCTTTTAATAGATGACATACAGTTTATTGCAGGAAAACATGGGACACAGGAAGAGTTTTTTAATACATTTAACGCTTTACATCAGGTTGAAGGACAAATTGTTATAACAAGCGATAAACTTCCCAGGGACATCGACAACATTGAAGAACGATTAAGATCCAGATTCCAATGGGGACTGATAGCAGAGATCGGACCCCCCGACTATGAAACACGCGTTGCAATTATAAATAAAAAAGCAAAAGCAAACAATCTGGACATCAATGAGGATGTTGCCGATTTTTTAGCATCAAAAATCACATCAAATGTTAGAGAGATCGAGGGGGCTTTAATAAGAATAGGAGCATTTTCCTCATTAATGAACGCAAATATAACCTTAAATTTCGCAAAAGAAATTTTAAGCGGTATTCTGCTTGAAAAAAAACGGCAGATTACAGTAGAAAATATACAAAAAGCAGTTGCAGGTCATTTTAACATTACTGTATCAAAAATGTTGTCAAAAAGAAGAGAAAAAGAAATTCTCAAACCAAGACAAATTGCCATTTATCTGGTAAGAAAATTAACAGGAAAATCATATTCGGAAATCTGCAGACATTTTGGAATGAAAAGTCATGCATCTGTTATTAATGCGGTAAAAACAATAGAATCCGAATCTGATAAAAATCAGATTTTTTCCGATGAAATAAAGATTATCCACAAAAAAATATCAAGTTAAACAGGGAAAACCTGTCAGTAACCTGTCAGTAACCAGTATCTTTTCAACATAGTTCGTTCATTATATTTTTTACAACGATTTTATATCGCACAAAGACAAAAAAGACAGCCGGATTCTAACAAGAAATTATTAGTCTGATCAATCAACAATAACAGTTATCAACAATTTGACAAACACTACTAACTTCGACTAAAATATAAAGATTATAGAAAGGAGAAAAAGATGTTAATTGAAAAATACATATTTGAAAATGCATTAAAATATCTTATCAGGTTTACAGACAAACGAACAAATGTACTGGAATCTGTTTTTATAGATATTAAAAACAACTCTACTACACTTTTTACTACGGACACAAAAATAGGAGCAAAAATAACGGTACCTATTACAACTGATGATGAAAAAACCATATGTACTTCGGCAAACAGATTATACAACATTCTTTATCTCATAGACGATCAGAAGATAAATCTTGATTTTGTTAATAATAATATTAAAATTTCAGCCGGATCTTATATATCCCAGATAAAAACATACGATCACAATTTATTCCCCGATCTGTTTAACGATATTCCTGAAGCAAACATTATCCTGAATAAAGAAACATTGCATAAAGCTTTAGAAAAAGTATTGTTCGCTACAGCAAAAAAATCATTTAAGCCTGAATACGAAGGAATAAATCTTGTTATCAACAACGAAGGACTATCTTTTTGCGCTACAAACTCTTTTAGACTATCTTATTTCAACGATCAAACAACAAAAATGGAAAAAGAAATTAATATAATAATACCAAAACAATTTCTATTGGAATTACTTGGAATGCCTGTTGATGAAGAACAGATAAAAATAGGAGTCACAAGCGATTATTTGATAGTAGAAAGCGGAAATATAAAGTTATTCAGTCGCCTGATAAATGGTCATTTCCCTGACTATAAAAATATTATACAAAATACCGAAAATGAAAAATTGGCAACAATCGAAGCAGATAAATTATCAAAAGCAATTAAAAAGGTTTTATTTGTAACAGAAAAAGGTAATCACAGTGTGATTTTTAATTTCGATGGTGAAAATTTATCAATAGAATCGTCAAACGAAGAAGGAGAATTTGCAAAAGAAATGATAAAGATAAAAAGTACAGAGAATAGAAAACTTAAGCTTAACGGAAAAATGCTTGTTGAATATCTTTCAACTGTTGCAGATCATAAGATAGATTTATTCTGTGACTCTGATGACAATCCGGTACAATTCATTCCTAATGATATTGAATATACATTAAAATACATTCAAATGCCTATTAATTAAGATATGTCGGAATATAACGCAGAAAATATAAAAGTCCTCAGGGGGCTTGAAGGTGTACGCAAAAGACCGGCTATGTATATTGGATCAACCGATGAAGCAGGGATTAATCAACTGCTTTATGAGGTTGTTGATAATTGTATAGACGAAGCTATGGCAGGTTTCTGTAAAAATATAGATGTAACAATAAACAGCGACCGATCGGCAACAGTTACCGATGATGGAAGAGGAATACCTGTTGATATTCATCCGATAGAAAAAATTTCTGCAGCTACTGTTGTTCTTACGACACTTCATTCGGGAGGTAAATTCGACAATAATACATATAAGGTATCGGGCGGATTACATGGTGTTGGAGTTTCTGTTGTTAATGCGCTTTCCAAACGACTGGAACTTGTAGTTAACAGAGATGGATTTTCTTATTATCAGGATTATTCAAAAGGTATTGCTCTAAATCCGCTCATCAAAACAGGCAAGACGGATAAACAAGGCACATCCATAACTTTTATTCCGGATGATAGCATATTCAGTACTTCTGATTTTAATTCCGTCAAAATTGCCAAACGCTTAAGAGAATTGGCATTTTTAAATCCAATAGTAAAAATCAGATTTACAGATGAAATAAATAATGAAAAATTTGAATTTCATTATAAAGGCGGCGTATCCGAGTTTGTGAAATATCTCAATAACGGTAAATCCGTTATTTTCGATGAGCCTGTAAAAATACACTTTTATGATGATATAAATAAAATAGATGTTGATTTGGCGTTTCAATATACAACAGGATATAGGGAAAATATCTATAGTTTTGCCAATGCGATAGATACGGCTGAAGGAGGTGTTCATCTTGCTTCTTTTAAAGCCGTATTAACAAAAGCAATAAATCAATATGCTCTGGAAAACGGAATGCTCAAAAAAGATATGACATTTTCAGGAGATGATACCAGAGAAGGTCTTACGGCTGTTGTAAGCGTTAAATTACCCGATCCTCAATTTGAGGGACAAACAAAAACGAAACTTGTTAACGGTGAGATAAAAGGTATTATATTTGGTAATCTTTTAGGCTATATAAAAGATTATCTGCTTGAACATCCCGATATTTCAAAGATTATTGTAGATAAGTGTATAACGGCAAACAGAAGCAGACAGGCAGCCAAAAGAGCACGGGAACTTGTTAGAAGAAAAACAATATTTGATGTTGGAACACTTCCTGGCAAACTTGCCGATTGTGCAAGCAGAGATCCGTCAATTTCGGAGCTTTTTCTTGTTGAAGGAGATTCAGCCGGAGGTTCCGCTAAACAGGCGCGAGACAAAAATTTTCAGGCAATTCTACCGTTAAAAGGAAAAATTCTCAATGTTGAAAAATCACGTCTTGATAAGATGCTTGCTAGTGAAGAAATTAAACATATTATTACGGCAGTAGGATGCGGGGTCGGAGAAGGTTTTGATATAAAAAAGGCAAGATATCATAAGATTATATTAATGACAGATGCTGATGTTGACGGTTCTCATATTCAAACTCTTCTGTTGACGCTGTTTTTCAGATATATGAGAGATTTAATTGATAACGGATATTTGTATATTGCAAAACCTCCGCTTTTTAAGCTTAAACGCAAAGGAAAAGAGTTGTATCTTGATGACGAGAAGGATCTTGAGTTCTATCTTCTAAATCAGGGAATTAAGAATATGAAACTGGAAGTTAGCGGTAGATTGTTTGAATCAAAAGAATTAAAGTTGCTTTTGAAAGCATATTACAATTATAAACGATTTTTTAGTTTACTTAAAGAAAAAATAGGATCAGTTGCTGTGACTGAACTTATAATACAAAAAATAGACGATTGCTGTGATGTTAAAGCAAATTTAGATGCCTTTAATAATTATTTACAGCGGTTTTTTCCCGACACCAAGATTGTTGAAATTAAGGAATCGGATAACGGCACCGATATGATCTATAATGAAAACGGATTTAACCAAAAAGTGAGAATCGATAATGATCTAATAGAAGGTTTTGATTTTGTAGCTATCAAAAAACTTGCAAAAAATGATATTTTTAAACCTCCTTTTACACTTATCAACGATAAAAAGGCTGCATACTCATCTGTTGCAGAACTGCTTGAGACAATTGAAGAAGCAGCAAGAAAAGGAATTCAGATTCAAAGATATAAAGGTTTGGGAGAAATGAACCCTGAGCAACTATGGGAAACTACAATGAATCCCGAAACCAGAACAATTATTAAGGTTGAAGTGGATGATGAAATTGAATGCGATAGGACATTTTCGGTTTTGATGGGAGAGGATGTTGCACCAAGACGTAAATTTATTGAGGATTATGCTCAAAAGGCAGAAAATATAGATGTGTAAGATATTATGAGTGATAAACAAAGAACATTGATGGGCGGAGCTATAGAAGCTGTAAGTTTGCAGAAACGTATGAAATCTTCCTATATTGATTATGCCATGAGTGTTATTATCGGAAGAGCACTGCCGAGCGTTGCCGACGGATTAAAACCGGTTCATAGAAGAATTCTCTATTCTATGCTTGAGCTAGGTCTTTCTCACAATAAACCTTCAAAAAAATCAGCTCGTATAGTCGGTGATGTAATAGGTAAATATCACCCACATGGCGATAGTGCCGTTTATGATGCTCTGGTTAGAATGGCTCAACCGTTTTCCATGCATTACAGACTTATTGAAGGCCAGGGAAACTTTGGTTCGGTAGATGGAGATTCTCCGGCTGCAATGAGATATACCGAAGCTAAACTATCTGTATTGGCCGGAGAAATGCTAAGCGATCTTGATAAAGATGTTGTTGATTTTCGTCCTAATTATGACGAAAGCTTAAGCGAACCGGAGCTTTTACCGGCACCATTTCCAAATCTGCTTATTAACGGATCGTCCGGTATTGCCGTTGGAATGGCTACATCTATTCCTCCTCATAATATGGGTGAGGTGCTTGAAGCGGCCATATGGCTGATAAAAAATCGTCATTTATCCGATATTAATGAAATAAATGAAAACCTTCTTTCTATTATCAGCGGGCCGGATTTTCCGACCGGAGGATCTATAATAGGGACAGAAGGAATAAGAAGAGCATATCTGACAGGTCGAGGCAAAATAAGAGTTAGATCTGTCGCTCATGTTGAATCTGTAAAAAATACAAAACATATTGTTGTCACAGAGATACCATATCAGGTAAATAAGGCAAATCTTGTGGCTGATATTGCAAGACTTGTAAGAGAGAAGCGTGTTGATGGTATTACCGATATAAAAGACGAATCGGACAGGAGAGGAATAAGGGTTGTAATATCGGTAAAAAAGGGCGGTTATCCTGAGGTTATTTTAAATCAGCTTTACAAATATACGGCACTGGAAGTAACGATTTCTATGATTTTTCTTGCAACCGATCATCTTCAGCCAAAGATTTTTACTCTTTATAAATTTCTGAATCGTTTTATAGATGAGAGAATCGTTGTGATTAAGAGAAGAACGATGTTTCTTCTTAATAAAGCCGAGCAGGAAGCGCATATACTGAGAGCGCTTAAGGTTGCGATTGATAATATTGATCAGGTGATTGCTATTATAAAAAAAAGCAAGAACTCAAAAGAAGCCAAAATTGAGCTTTGCAATGAACTGAAAATTGATATGATTCAATCTCAAGCCATTCTTGATATGAAGTTGTCTAAATTAGCGAAACTGGAAAGAGATAATATAGCGGAAGCGCTTGATAAATTGACGGGTCAGATTGCAGATTACAGAGATATCCTTGAGGATCCGGAAAGAATATACCAAATTATTATTGAAGAATCCGAACGTATTATTGCAAAATATTCAGACAAACGAAAAACCGAGATTAAAGAAGAGGAGTCGGATTTTGACATAACCAAACTTATAAAGCCTGAGGATATGACAATTATTTTGTCCAATGACGGTTATATAAGACGGACCAGTCACGCAGACTATCATGATCAGTATCGCGGCGGTAAAGGAAAAAAAGCCGCTTCACTAAAAGAAAATGACTATATAGTCAAGGTTATAAGTGCGAACAATCTTGATAAGCTTTATCTTTTTAGTTTCGGAGGAAAAGTATTTTCCATACCGGTCTATCAGGTTCCCGAAGGAGGGCTTTCTGCCAGAGGCAAACCGGTAAATACGCTCATAAGAATAACAGGTAATGACAGCATAAAAACTGTTGCTGCGGTTTCAAGAAAGCTTGAGGAAGCGAAAGGATCTTTTGTCTTTGCGAGCAAAAAAGGCAAGATAAAACGCACCCTGATTGAAAAATATAAGTCTGTGCGACTCAATGGCGTTACAGCGTTTAAGATGAATAATTCAGACAGTCTGAATGATATTATTGTTTCAGATCAGGAAGATAAATTAATTATTGCTACAAAAAGAGGCCAGGTATCAAAATTTTCCGTAGATCAACTCCGTGCTATGGGACGGGTTACAGCCGGTGTTACAGGCATTCGTTTAAGAGAGAACGACGAAATAATTTCAGCCTTGGCGGCAGGAGATAATGATAATACCTCTATACTTCTGGTGACCAAAAAGGGAATAGGCAAAAGAGTTGCGATTTCCAAACTGAGAGAAACCAACAGAGGCGGTATGGGTGTTATCGGGATAAAAATGACAGGCAAGGACAGTCTTGTAGGTGCGCTTGCGGTTAAGGAGAGCGATCATATACTTATCGTTACTCAGGAGGGTTATTCGCTTCAATTTGATGTAACTAACGTTAGAGTTATGGGTAGAACCGCTAAAGGCGTAAAGATTATAACCTTAAGGGATGAAGACAATATTGTTTCAGTCGCAAAGCTTGAAACTTAGCATCAAAGATTTAGCATTTCTTAAATCTTTTAAGTTGGATTTTGATAATGATTTTGTCGAACTTATAAAAGATGACAAGTTTCTTTTAACAGGTATGTATGCCAAAAAGGTAGCCTTAAAAGTTTTGTCCGGAGGCAAAAGACTGCGTCCGATTCTTCTCTATCTTGCGGCATCCATGACAGGATATAATAATAAAAAAAAGATAAAGAGGCTTGGTTTCGTTATTGAACTTATTCATATTGCATCATTGATGCATGATGATGTTATGGATAATGCCGATATGCGACGCGGCAAGAAAACAGTAAGTTGCGAGAATGGAAATAATATTGCAATTTTGACCGGAGATTATCTATATTCGCTTGCATATAGAATTGCTCTTGAATTTGAAAAGCCGATTCCTGAGATTATTAGTATTGCAGCATCGCATTTGGCTGAAGGTCAGATGGAGGAAACACGGTTAAGCGGAAATTTCTCTCTCTCATTTTCCGATTATATTAGGATTATTTATAACAAAACAGCTGTAATGTTTGAGTGTGCGATAAAAATTGGATCAATATTGGGAAATAATGTTTCTGATTTAAGAGCTTTATCTCGATTTGGAAGATATTTGGGATACAGTTTTCAAATTACAGATGATATTCTTGACTATATCGGCAGCAGCACCATGCTTGGCAAACCTGTTCTCAGTGATCTTGCAGAAGGCAAAGCTACAATGCCGCTTATTGCTGCCCGGACTCGTTCAGAACCACAGGAACGGAGCAATATGAAGAGATTGTGGGACAAGAAGGAGAATATTCAAAAAATAGAAAGCTGGGTTATAAAAAATGATGGAATAGCTCTTGCCAAATCGGTCTGTTTAAGCTATATTAAAAAAGCTGATAGTCTACTTGAAGATATAAAAGATTGTTATGAAAAGGAACTGCTTATCAAAATTGCAGATAGAAGCATTTTTAGGGAGAAATAAATGAAAATACTACATAGATTTTTGTTTGTCGCGATTATTTTACTGGTTGGAAATGCTTACTCAATGAGTCTATCCGAAGCCGTTAAAATGGCTGTATTAAATAGTGATGTTTTAAAATCATCGGATGCTGCCATTGCCGCCCAGCAATATAAGGCAAAATCGGTATTTAAACTCAACTATCCAAGTCTTTCTACGAGCTACGGTTATACGAGGATGAAAACCAGAAGTTCGGTTGGTCAGAAGCCGTTTGTTGCTTATATGAATCATCATAATAATTTTAGATGGGATCTGAACCTGCAGATGCCGATTTTTACTGGATTTAAACTTTCTTATACATATAAACTGGAGAAAATAGGAATTGATATAAAGAAACTTAAAAAGAAAGAAGCCGCTCTGGATCTTATATATAACGTATCTAAAAGTTATTACGGGGTGCTTTTTGCGGAGAAAATGAAAAACGTTATGCAGGCACGAGTAAGATCGCTAAATGCCCATTTGAAAGATGCGGAAAAATTTTATAAGGCAGGTGTCATTCCAAAAAACGATCTTCTTAAATCTAAAACTGCTGAGCTTTCAGCTGTTCAAGCCATGGAATCGGCGGAAAATTCCGTTTTGTTGGCAAAAAGCAATTTGAACAGACTTTTGGGCAGAAATTTTGAAAGTAAGCTTGATTTAGTTGACGTTGCCGATAAATTAAGCAGAAATTTTAAAATAGGTAAACTGAGAGGATCTTTCGATTTAGCTACCGAAAAAAAACTCGAAACCTATGCAAGACGGTATAGGCCTGTTCTATCAGAAATAAGGCACAAGATTACAAAACTGAGATATGCTCAAAAGATAGCGGCAAGCAGTTACTATCCGCAAATAGGTATAAAAGCAAATTACAACAGAGAAGGCAACCATTTTGATGTGTCGAAAAATGAGAATATAACATTTTACCCTTATCGCAATGCGTCGATAGGTATTCAGGTAAACTGGGAGCTGTTTAATTGGGGAAAAACTGCCGATGAAATTGATATGTACAGAAGTCAACAGATTTCTGTTGCATTTATAGAAAAAGATATCAGCAATAAAATAGCTCTTGGAGTGGAGAAAGCATTCCTGAATACTAAACTGTCCTACAACAATCTTAAATCGGCGAAGGCTGAAGTGATTCAAGCAAGGGAAAATTTTAGAATTACCAATTTAAGGTATAAAAACGGAATAACGACATCAACGGAACTTCTTGATGCAGAAGGTTATCTTGTCAGCGCAAAAGCTCATTATTATGAAGCGCTGTATGATTATTTTATTAACCTGTCTCTTTTGAAGCGCCAGGTAGGCGTCAAATAAAAGTTGTCTTATTGTACAGCGGTATCATTAATCTTGAGCGTGACGCGGCAATCTTAGATATTCTTTCCTTTGCTGCTTTTCCTGATGACCAAAAGTGAGATCAGATTTTGGCAGTTATAATTTAACCTGGCACAAAGGATGGTCTGATTTAAAAAATAGCATGAGCAGAGCAGATTACACATAAAAAAGAAAGACAATAAGACTCAGGATAGTTGTTCATGGATAAATAGAGCCTCCATTTAATTAATGCGCTGTTTATTGCGCAGCGGCCTCAATATATTATTCGACAAAATTTCCCGTATATCGACAATTCTGTCGACTATTTTTTGCGCAATTATTTAAATAGTTTTTGTTGACGAACAGAACTATACTGTTATTATTCAATTATGAGACCACTGCACAATAAGCACTTTCACAGCAATATCAGCTTTTTCACAGGCAAGGCAAACTTCTGCAGGATTAATCGATTAATCAAAGAAGTTTAGCATAAGCATATGGGAAAGCTCATATTGCCCGCAGGAAAGCCGAATAACCGGCAATCTTCAGGAAATAAAAGTTTTCAAACTAACCGGTTAGTCCATCAGATTTTAATTTCTGAATCTTGCTATTTATTCGGCTTCTGTGGAAGCGTTTATTGTACAGCGATCTCATTACCATTTTTAGAATGAAATTTGCTAAGTATTCTCCTTGTAAACAAAGAGGGGTTTTTATATTATCTATAGCGGTTTTGTTATTTAAGGAGCAGTGTTATGAAAAAAAAGAGGACGACTTTTTTCATTAAAATAGTCGGTGTTTTGATAATCATTTCGATAGTGATTCTGGTGATAGAATTTAAAAGGAGCAAGATTGTTTCCTCGCTTTCTATGAGTGTGCCTACAAAAGATGATCCTGTGCCAATTAAACGTGCTGCATGGGAATTTGCAGGAATTGAGCCGCCGTTTAAAGTTACGGAAAAAACTATTGATGAAGGAAAAATAATATTTCAAAGAAATTGCGCATCGTGTCATGGTCAGCGAGGCTATAAAACAGATCATCCTCTTGCGATGCATGGACTCCATCATGTAAATGCCGATTATATTTGGTTTGTTACGCGAGGAAAATCAGGAACGGCAATGCCGTCGTTTAAAAAATCACTTTCATATAAAGACCGATGGAAAGCAATTCTGTATGTTCATACTCGTATAGCAGGCAGAGAACCTATGAGAATGGCCAATGGTACCATGCCGGCATACCTTTCGCCCGAATTTAACCCCGGTGATTATTTTAAGCTTGGTGAGTGGTATTTCAATAAAAATGAGTTTATAGATGCTTCTGTTTATTATAAACTTGCATATATGCAAGACCCAAAAAACATTATAGCTGCCAATGATCTTGCTCTGGCTTTTTTTTATGCCGGAAAAACAGATCAAGCTGCAAAAATAATTTCCGATGTTGCAAAAAAAGTACCGGCAAGTCAGCAGATTTGGCTTACCTACGGATTTATTGAAAAAGACGCAGATACCGATAAAGCTGCTGCAGCATTTAGGCATGCTATTAAGCTGGGTCCTCAAACGGCTGTAGGTCTTGCTGCAAGACGTTATTTAGAGCAGATTAAGTAGGACAACTGATAGAATGCTGCTAAATATAGTTAAGTTTATAAAAAATCTGTTTTCGTCAACAAAGTTGGGAATTTTTCTTCTTCTTGTAATAGTGCTCGTTGCTATAGCTGGAACGCTTGTTGAGCAGGGAAAACCTGTTCAATATTACTATGATTTATATGGGTCGGCAACAGCTGGATGGATTGTAAAATTGTCAATCGACAAAATATTCGGATCACTCTGGATGATTATTCCTACGTCTCTTCTTATTGTAAATCTTATATATGCTACATTATCGAAACTTCCGGTCATGATTAAGAGCGTTGCTCTGCCGAAGAAGTTTCATCATAATTCCAAGATCAATGATAACGTTCTAATAAAAGATAAAGATATTGCCATAGAAAAATCCTCAACCGTATTAAAATCTTATCACTATAAAATCTATACTCTTGAGGATGGGTCGTTATTTGCGCATAAAGGCGTGATAAGCAGATTTGGCGCAGTTGTGGTGCATCTGTCCATACTGATTGTTTTGCTTGGAGCGCTGTTAGGGGCGATTTATGGATATAAAAATTATATAGCCATTGATTCCGGAGATACCGAACCGGTTCCCGAAATTAATGCTTCCATAAAGGTTGACAGGTTTTGGATGAATTACTGGCCTGATGGAAGCATTAAACAGTATAACAGCAAACTATCTATTATAAAAAACAACAAGGTTGTGCATACTCAAACAATAGATGTCAATCATCCTATGGATTATGCCGGTATGCGATTTTTTCAGGCCGGATACGGGAAATCGTATGATAAAATAAAAGAAGCAGTTATGGTTCTTTATGACAGGCAAAAGAAAAATGTCGTAGGGGAACCTGTAGTTGCTCAATGGAACAAGTGGCGCACTATAGGGCCGTATGATATAAAAATTGTTGATTTTGTGCCTGATTTTTATTTTGACGCCAAAAAGGGGTATGTTACCTCAAAATCACTTGAATATAATAATCCGGCGGTAAGACTTCAGGTCAAAGGCCCAAAAGCAACCCCTCCGTTTATTTGGGAATTTCTTAAATACCCAGGCTTTACACTGAAAAGTTTTGGAGGTAAGGATGCAGTTATTGTGTCCTCAATTACCCCTATCTATTACACCGGTTTGCAGTATGCAAAGAATCCGGGTGCAAATTGGATTTGGTTTGGATCTGTGATAATGGTGATAGGATTTATTATGTCGTTTTTTATGTATTACAGAAGAATCTATATAACCGTTGACGATGAAGAGAAATCTCTTTTAATTGCGGGCGTTTCATATAAACAAAAAGATCTTTTTGCCAAAGAGTTTAAGAAAATTTGCAATACGCTTAAAAAGGTGGAGGAAAAATGATATTTTCACTGATGTTCTTTGATGTTGCCTTCGGATTTTATGTGGCTGCCGCCATATCCTATGCCGCCTACTCTTTGTTCAGAAAGGAGTGGATAGGGTATAATTCTACGCTTTTATTCTTTTTAGGTTTTTTGTCGAATATTGCTACGCTTACGGCAAGAACTGTTGAGGTTCATCATGCACCGTTTAGCAATTTATATGAATCTATGATATTCTTTTCTGCGATTGTTGCCTTGATTTATCTTATTCTTGAGTTTCGTTATAAAACTAAAATGTTTGGAGTGTTTTTATCCGTTTTTCTTTCCCTGAGTTTTTTTGTAACAAATCTTCTGCCATTCAGAATGAAGGTATATGAGAATCTTAACCCGGCTTTACAGTCATACTGGCTTGAAATTCATGTTGCAACTATGTTTGTAGGCTATTCGGCTTTTGCAATTTCTTTTATAGCGGCTGTTTTATATCTTGCAAAATCGGAATGGCATAATGGTCTCATGCTAAAATATTTGCCGAATGCTTCGGTTCTTGATAATTTGAGCTATAAATCCATTGCATGGGGAATGCCGTTTTTAACTGTGGGTATAGCAACAGGTGCAGTATGGGCGAATTATACATGGGGTTCCTACTGGAGCTGGGATCCTAAAGAAACATGGTCGCTCATTACCTGGTTGATTTATGCCGCTTATCTTCATGCCAGGATAACAAGAGGCTGGAAGGACAAAAAGGCGGCGATTCTGGCGATTGCGGGATTTCTTTCTATGGCATTCCTGTATTGGGGAGTCTCATTTGTTCTCCCGGGGCTTCATTCCTACGGGAGGGCATAATGACAGACAGAAATTCTATCGTGAAGATTGCTGTAATTTCTTTGATTGCAACAGCTGCAATTGCGTATATTGTGATCAGTTCTAAAAGTGATTACAGGCCTATAGTGGTCGGCGATAAGGCGCCCTCATTTGTTTTGCCTCTGTTAAGTGGAGGAAAAATCGATCTGGCAAAAGAAAGAGGCAAAGTTGTTTTTCTGAACTTTTGGGCAACCTGGTGTACTGCATGCAAAGAAGAGATGGCGTCAATGCAATGGATGTATAGCAAGCTCATGAAAAAATACCCTAACAAATTTAGAATGTATGCTATTTCCATCGATTCTTCAGACGTACCTGATATTGTAATTAAATATATGAAAGATAACGGCCTGTCATTTCCTGTTCTTTTGGATACAAGGGGCAGAGTGAAGGAGATGTATAAAACAACCGGGGTTCCGGAGACCTATGTTGTAGACAAGAGAGGCATAGTTGCCATTAAAGTTATAGGACCAAGAGATTGGTACAACCCCACCAATTATCAGCCCATCGAAAGCCTTATTGCAAAAAATTAGAGCTGCAAAACAGAATCCTTTGTTATATCCGAGACCACTGCACAGCAAACAGACACACAGAAGTCAAAGAAAGGGCGAGATTCGGTAACTTGCCTTTGCGCATTCGGGGCAAATCTCAGCGGCAGGGTTTTGACGTTTCGGACAATACTT
Source organism: Campylobacterota bacterium (assembly GCA_013152955.1). Classification (GTDB taxonomy): domain Bacteria; phylum Campylobacterota_A; class Desulfurellia; order JAADFJ01; family JAADFJ01; genus JAADFJ01. Next base: position 7,805 of record JAADFJ010000083.1, on the reverse strand, counting down.
TCTGCAACTGCTCTACCGGTTGGGCGGCAATATTTCCGCCGGTGTTGTCTTGGTATATTAAGAATAAGGACGCAACCCGTAAACGATCATCCTGAGTCTCAATCAAATTCGCACGCAGACAGGTTTCTTCTACGTACAATTTTAACAATAACTCTGTCGTTACCTGTAATTTACGTCTTGATAAGACCTATTTGGACTTTTTTGAAATACTTGGAATTAACAAAGTCATCCTATAGAAAACTTATAAAAAACTGTGAATATGTTTATTGCACAACAGTCTCATTAGGACAGTCTTTTTAAAATGAAATAATTTTTTCAAAATAGCCTTGATTTATTGAAAGAAAGAGTTATTCTTTTCAACACCCCCCTTATGGGGGGATAGTATCTAATAAATGGAGGAAGAATATGAAAGTTGTAGATCCTGTATGCGGCATGAGCATCGAAGAATCCGATGCGGCGGCAAGTGAAACATATAAAGGTAAAAAATACTATTTTTGTGCAGCCAGCTGTCATGACAAGTTTGTAAAAAACCCCGAATTGTTTGTTGTCAAAACCGAATCGACGGATGAAAGTTGTGAGGTTTGTGATATTGGTACCGCTCCTGCTGCCAAAGTTCTCTCTAAAGAGATCTATACTTGCCCTATGCATCCGGAAATAAGACAGAAAGGTCCCGGTTCGTGTCCTAAGTGCGGCATGGCGCTTGAGCCTCTTGTTCCTAAACTGTCTGCTGCAAAAACCGAATGGACCTGCCCTATGCATCCGGAAATCGTTCAGGATAAGCCCGGCAGTTGTCCTAAATGCGGCATGGCGCTTGAATCAAAAACCGTCAGTGCCGAAGAAGAGGAGAATCCGGAGCTTATCAATATGACCCGCAGACTTAAAATAAGCGCTATTCTTACGATACCTGTTCTTATTATAGCAATGGGCAGACTTATTCCCGTCATCTCCTCAATTCTTGCCTCAGCTTCTCCGGAAGTTCTGGAATGGCTGAAATGGGCTGAATTTATTCTTGCCACACCCGTTGTAATTTGGGGAGGATGGCCGTTTTTTGTACTTTTCTGGCAATCAATCAGGCATTGGAATCTAAATATGTTTACACTGATTGGAAGCGGTGTAGGAGTTGCATATCTTTATAGCGTTGTTGCAATGTTTTTCCCGGATATTTTTTTGGGTGAATTTAGAACCGGTACCGGAGAAGTAGGAGTTTATTTCGAAACGGCTTCGGTTATAGTTACCCTTGTTCTGCTGGGACAGGTTATGGAACTGAGGGCGCGAGGCAAAACAGGTGCTGCGATCAAGGCTCTCTTGGGACTTGCACCCAAAACCGCAAGACGTGTAATAGACGGTAAGGAGCAGGATATTCCTATTGAAGATGTTGAGTCGGGATATTTGCTTAGAATCAGACCGGGTGAAAAGATTCCTGTTGACGGCGTTGTAATGGACGGCTCAAGTGTAGTTGATGAATCTATGCTGACTGGTGAACCTATACCTGTTGAAAAGACAAAGGACGATAAGGTTATAGGTGCTACGGTCAATGGAACCGGTACAATGATTATTAAAGCGGAAAGGGTTGGCGCAGATTCTATGTTGTCTCAGATAGTTCAGATGGTGGCGGAAGCTCAAAGAAGCAGGGCTCCTATTCAGAAGCTTGCAGACATTGTTGCTTCTCATTTTGTTGAGGCGGTACTTACTGTAGCCGTTGTGACTTTCGTCGTGTGGGCACTGTTCGGTCCAACGCCTGCATTGATATATGCAATGATCAACGCAGTTGCAGTTCTTATTATTGCATGTCCATGTGCTTTTGGACTTGCAACGCCTATGTCTATTATGGTGGCAACGGGTAGAGGGGCTTCTATGGGAGTTCTTTTCAAAAATGCAGAGGCTATTGAAGTGCTGAAAAAGGTTGACACCATTGTTGTGGATAAAACAGGAACAATTACGGAAGGAAAACCGAAGATTGCCGGTATCTATACGGTCAATGGGTTCAGCGAGAACGATGTTATTAAATATGCCGCGAGCCTTGAACAGGCAAGCGAGCATCCTCTTGCATCGGCAATATTAAAAGGAGCCGAAGAGAGAGGAATAGATATTATAAAGGTTGATAATTTTGATGCAGTAACCGGAAAAGGAGTAATCGGGAAGGTTGGAGGGCACGATGTTGCTTTTGGAAATATCAGATTGTTTGAAAAAGAAGGAATAGATTTATCTACTCTGATTGATAAGGCGAACAGAATGAAATTGGAAGGCCAGACCGTGATTTATATAAGCGTGGATAATAAACCTGCAGGGTTGATTGGTGTTGCCGACCCTATAAAGAAAACAACCGCCGAAGCAATAAAGGAATTGCGCAAAGAAGGACTTCGTATTGTTATGCTTACCGGAGACAGCAAAATAACAGCTAAGGCTGTGGCAGATAAGCTTGCAATTGATGAGGTAATAGCGGAAGTTCTGCCTGACCAAAAAGCGGATGCTGTCAAAAGACTTCAGGGAGAAGGAAGAGTGGTAGCGATGGCCGGTGACGGCATCAACGACGCTCCGGCTTTGGCGGCTGCTGACGTTGGCATTGCGATGGGAACAGGCACCGATGTGGCAATGGAAAGTGCCAGTGTAACACTAGTAAAGGGCGATTTGAGAGGTATTTTGAGAGCGCGTCGGTTGAGCAGAGCAACAATGAGAAACATTAAGCAGAATCTTTTTTGGGCATTGGCTTATAATTCTCTCGGAGTTCCCGTTGCCGCCGGCGTTCTTTACCCGTTTTTTGGAATTTTACTGAGTCCTATTTTCGCGGCTGTAGCGATGAGTTTTAGCTCTGTTACTGTAATAACCAATGCATTGAGATTGAGGAAGATAAAGATTTAATCACTTTTAAGGTCTAATTCCTCGCCGCTTGCAGCGAGGAATGTACCGAATAAAGAAGTTGAAATATCCCGCCGCTTGCGACAGGGTATTTCAACAAAATTCCTGAAAAATTTTCTGATGATATTTGCCATTATGGCACCCTGCACAGTAAACATATTCACGGCTTCTGTAAACATGTTTACTGTGCGGTGGTTTCTTGAAACGAAATAAAAAAATTGGAGGAATAAATGGGAACAATCGGTAGATTCGGAAAAGTCTTTGTTTTTGCGGCTTTATTTTTGATAGTTAGTAACAACAGCTATGCGGCAAGCAAGGCTGCAGCAGAATTTGTCAACGATTTTCAATCGCTTTTAGATAAGAGAGATCCGTCGATCAAGGTCAAACTGATAAAAGATGAGCCTTATAGTCTTTTAGGATTCAGAAAAGTGGTTGTAACGATAAAAAATACGAGAAGAGTTTATCTGACAAATGGAAAACTTATTATACCCGCACTTTTCAGTGTAAAAAACGGTCATAACCTGCTTAAAAGAAATGAGACTGTTCGGAATAAGGTGCCTTTGTCTCTTTGTCTAATTTCAGTTACGGAGAGTATAATAGAATACTGGGGAAAAAGGACGCCAAAATAAAGATTATAATGTTTAGTGATTACGAGTGTATGTATTGTAAACGTTTATGGCCGTATCTTGTTAATCTGCCCGCAAAATATGATGTTGCGGTATACGATAAGCATTTTGTGGTTCACAAAAAAGGGATGATAGTCGCAGAAATATATGAAGCGGTCAGAATAGCAACAGGTAAGAAATTAAACGGCTATCTGTTTAAGCACAGAAAGTTTGGCAACAATGAAAGCAATGGGAACATAATAAACGAAATACTGAAGGACAATGATCTTGAAAAGCAAAGCCAGAGAATAAGAAATCTTATAAAATCTAAAGAAGTAAAAAGAATAATAGACAAGGATATATCCGAAGGAAGAAAATTTAATGTTAGCGGAACGCCGACACTATTTATTGACGGCTATCGCGTTGTCGGGGCTGATAGATCTTCTATCGAAACGGTGTTAAAACATGAATCCAGGTAATATTCCGACAAGCGTTAACAATATACATACATATATTTTCGCGTACTTGGTCCTGTAGACATAGATTGCATACGGTTGACCGACAAAAGCGTCGGCATTTCGACAATCCTATTTTATGTTTTGTATTGTGAGATCACTGTACAATAGGCACATTTGCAGTTTTTTGTGGGGTATAGTCAAGGCAAACTTCCGAGGCACCAACAGATTAAGCGTAAACATACCGGAACTCTCATAGGGCCAGCAGAGAAGCCGAATAAAGGGTAATCTTCAGGAAATTAAAATTTTCAAACTAACCAGTTGGCGCCTCAAATTCTAATTTCTAAATCTCCCCCTTTTCTTTAGTTTCTGAGGATATGTCTATTATGCAGCGTCCGCATCATTTTATAAAATTATATGGGAACAAAGTTTGCTTACCTTATCAAGTAACTTTGTTACTCAATACGATTGAGGGGTATTTTATGCCAAAAAAAGAAGTCTTATTTATTGCACTAACAACAGAAAATTATTTTAAACGAATTAAGAAGACGGATTAACGATGAATGCAGCAAGAGTTATCGCAAAATTTTTGAAAGACCTGTTTTCATCAATAAGATTTGGAATTGTCCTCCTGCTTATAATAGCGGTGATTGCAATCGTTGGCACCGTTGTTGAGCAGGGCAAGCTGCCTCAGTATTATGACAAACTGTATGGAGCGGAGGCAGCCGAATGGATTTTAAAGTTATCAATCAACAAGATATACGGATCGCTTTGGATGGTTGTCCCAACCGTTCTCTTGGTTATAAATCTTATATATGCAACATTACTGAAAATACCATCCATTGTCAGAAGCACTGCCGTTCCAAAAAAATTTCATATCAACCCGAAATTCAGCGAGAGCGTTTCTGTCGGAAATCGATATGACGCAATAATACAATCATCTGGCATACTGAAATCTCATCATTATAAGATTTATAAGCTTGCGGACGGGTCGTTATTTGCCCACAAAGGGGTGTTAAGCAGATTCGGTATGGTTGTTGTTCATCTGTCTATACTGATTATTTTGTTGGGAGGACTTATAGGAGCTCTCTATTCGTACAAAAATTTTGTTAATTTTGTTACCATCGATGCCGGATACAGCAAGAAAATACCCGAAATCAATACTGTTATGAAGCTTGATCGTTTCTGGATAGATTACTGGCCAGATGGCAGCTATAAACAGTATAACACGATGATCTCTTTTATAAAAAATGGCAAGGTTGTATACAAGCAGCTGCTCAATCATGACAATAAGCTGGACTACGGAGGCTTCAGATTTTTTCATGAATATCATGAAAAATCATACGACAGAGTTAAAAGCGTTGTTTTGCTGCTTTATGACAAAAGAACGCAGAAGGTTGTAGGAAATTCTATTACGGCCGAATGGAACAGATGGACTAAAATAGGTCCATACAGTGTAAAGGTTGTCGATTTTGTGCCTGATTTTTATTTTGACAAAGTTAGCGGGCGTATTACCACAAAATCAATCGAGTATAACAATCCTGCCGTTAGAATACAGGTTAAAGGAGCTCCAAACTCTTTTGATTGGGAATTTATAAAATATCCAGGTGATTCGATTAATGAATTTAAAGGAGATATGGCGGTTGTTGCTTATTCAATTAATCCTATTTATTTTGTCAATTTTCGATATGCATATAATCCGGGTGCAAATTTGATTTGGTTTGGATCTATAATTATGATAATCGGTTTTATGCTATCGTTTTATCTTTATTATAGAAGGATCCATATAGATGTCGATAGTGACGCCGAGAGACTTATTTTATCCGGCAATTCATATAAACATAAAGATTCGTTTACGAGAGAATTTGAAAGAATCAGCAAGGAAATCAAAGATTGTCTAAGGGAGGAAACATGATATTATCGCTTTTATTTTTTGATATAACATTTGGATTTTATATAGCCGCTGCGATATCTTATCTGATCTATTTTTTATTTAAGAAAGAATGGTTTGGATATACCGGAACGCTTCTGTTTTTTATAGGATTTTTATCCAATGTGGCAACACTGATAGTAAGAGCGATTGAAATACACCATGTCCCGTTCAGCAACCTGTATGAATCAATGGTATTCTTTACAGCGTTGCTCGCAGCAGCCTATCTGTGGCTTGAATTTCGTTATAAAACCAAATCGGTAGGGGTATTTGTGTCGTTTTTGATAGTTATAAGCTTTTTCGTAACAAATCTCTTGCCGTTCAGATATAAAGTATATGCATATCTTAACCCTGTTCTGCAGTCTTATTGGCTGGAGGTGCATGTTTCAACATCATTTATCGGATATGCGGCGTTTGCAATCTCTTTTATAGCAGCTCTTTTATATCTTGCGAAATCAAAATGGAGTAATATTGCTGTTTTTGAAGCTATTCCGGATGTTTCGTCTCTGGATAATCTGAGCTATAAAGCTATTTCATGGTGGGGATTGCCCTTTTTAACTATTGGTATAGTAACTGGCGGAGTATGGGCGAATATTACATGGGGATCCTATTGGAGCTGGGATCCAAAGGAAACCTGGTCGCTCATTACATGGTTGATTTATGCCGCTTATCTTCATGCAAGAGTGGCAAGGGGGTGGAAAGGCAAAAAGGCGGCGCTTCTTTCCATCGTAGGATTTCTTTCGATGGCATTTTTGTATTGGGGAGTCGCATTTATCCTGCCGGGACTTCACGCGTATTCGGAAACGGCTCAATGAAAAGGAGCATATTATGAACAAGAAAAATATTAAAGGGATTATAAGTAAGCTGCTGGCTGTTTTGTTTGTTGCCGCTGTGGTTGCATATGTGGTCGCAAACAGAAGTACCGATGGTGAGTATAAACCGGTGGTAGAAGGTGATAGAGCACCGGAATTTGTTCTTCCGCTGCTTGAGGGAGGAAAAGCCGATCTTGCGAAAGAACAAGGCAAAGTAGTGTTTATAAACTTTTGGGCAACATGGTGTCCGGCATGTAAAGAGGAGATGCCGGCAATGCAATGGCTTTATGACAGACTTATGAAAAAATATCCGGGTAAGTTTGTAATGTGGGCTGTTAATGTGGATACGGCAGCTGTTCCCGACATTGTGTTTAAGTATATGAAAAAGCTCAATTTGTCATTTCCGGTTCCGCTTGATACCAAAGGAAAGGTAAAAAACAGATACAAAACTACCGGCGTCCCTGAAACCTACATTATATTATAGATAAAAGAGGCATAGTTTTTAGAAAGGTTATAGGTCCGAATAACTGGCGTAACCCTTCCGAATATCTTCCGATCGAGGCACTGATTACAAAAATTTTTCCTTGACTTATGATATTGAGGCAGTATCTTTTCTTTATAGGACATCCCCCCAATAGGGGGGATTAAATTGAAGATATAGTTTATTTTCGGAGGTTTTTTATGGGAATATTGAGCAGTATAAGTGGATTGTTGTTTGTGAAGGATGAGCGGATGCAGACAAACAAAACAATGATGAACAAAAGTTCTGCAGAGAACAAAGAACTGAAAGGGGTGAGCAGCATTAAATACAGAGATCCTGTTTGCAGCATGTGGGTATCGCCCGATGACGCAAAAGTAACTACGAATTATAACGGAGAGAAGTATTATTTCTGCTCTCAAAGCTGTATTGATAAATTTAACGGAAGTCCGGAAAAATATATTAAGCAATCCGGTAATTCTCAAAATATGAACATGAGCAGTATGAAAAAACATGGAAGGCGGCGCGGCGGATGCTGTTAGAGCTGCAATGATAACAAATTTTAAGGAGGATAGAGAAATGAAAGGAATGGAAAAAATGAAAGGTACAACAATTGATCCGGTGTGCGGCATGAGTGTAACAGCTGAAGGAGCAAGTGCGTCTGTTAAC
>JAADFJ010000082.1:8613-32268 GCA_013152955.1 Campylobacterota bacterium | reverse complement strand
GATAGCGATAATATTGGTAACCTTTATCATTGGATTGATCGCAGGACCGGCGGTATCTTTCAACGGATCACCAACTGTATCGCCTGTAATCGCAGCTTTATGGGCTTCGGAGCCTTTTCCTCCATACATTCCCGTTTCGATCAGTTTTTTGGCATTATCCCATGCCCCGCCGCCTGTTGTCATAAATATTGCAAGAAACAGACCTGTAATAATAACACCCACCGATAAAGCTCCGAGGGCAACCGGACCGAATAGTATATATATTATAATAGGAAGCACAACAGGCATAAGACCCGGAACAATCATCTCTTTCAGAGCAACTTTTGTTACAATATCAACAGCTTTGCTGTATTCAGGTTTTGCCGTGCCTTCCATAATTCCCTTAATCTCTTTGAACTGTCTTCTAACCTCATTTACCACCATACCTGCAGCTACTCCAACCGCCTCCATCGCTCTGGCAGTAAAGTAAAACGGCATCATAGCTCCGGCAAGAAGACCTATAATAACATATGGATCTGTTAAATTGAAAGATAAAGTCAGACCCATCTCATGCCCTGATTCTACATATTCGGCAAAAAGTACCAGTGCGGCCATTACAGCCGAACCTATCGCAAATCCCTTTGTTACGGCTTTGGTTGTGTTTCCTGCAGAGTCCAGGACATCAGTGGTAGCTCTTACATTCTCAGGCAGATCAGCCATCTCTGCTATTCCACCTGCATTATCGGAAATCGGCCCGTAAGAATCAATAGAAATAATTATACCGCTCAGTGAAAGCATAGAGGCTGCAGCAATGGCAATTCCATACAGACCTGCCAATATATAAGAGAAATAAATGGCAAATATAAAGATAATTGCAGGAAGAACCGGAGCTTTTAAACCTACCGCAATACCGGCAATTATATTTGTAGCATGTCCTGTCCTTGATGCATCTGCAATACTTTTTACAGGACTATATCTCTCCGATGTAAAAAAGTCGGTCACAAAAAGGAGTAGTATGGCGATAATTTCACCGATTGCCGCAGTGAGAAAAAGGCTTGTCGGCGACACATAAGAACCGTCAGGAAATGTCACAACATTATGCATCATCTTGTTTGCGGCAAACCATGTAACTATAAGAGATATCACAAATGTCACACCGAGAGCCTTGTAGAACCCTTTTACCACCGCATCGGTATCCTTAATCCTTGCAAAAAATACGCCTATAACCGATGATACTATCGCAAGCGATGCCACTACAAGAGGAAACATTGTAGCCAGACCGACACTGCCCGTTTTATCAAAGAGCGTATGTCCTAAAATCATAGAGGCAACAAGCGTAACGGTAAATGATTCAAAAACATCGGCTGCCATACCCGCACAATCACCGACATTATCACCGACATTATCCGCGATAACAGCCGGATTACGCGGGTCATCCTCAGGAATTCCTGCTTCGACTTTACCTACAAGATCAGCTCCAACATCAGCCGCTTTAGTATAGATACCCCCGCCTAAACGCGCAAAAACACTGATAAGACTTGTACCAAACGCCAGGCCTATCATTGCTTTTAGTGTTTTTTCAACAGGCTGACCAAACAGATATACCGATGCTGCATAAAATCCGGCAACAGCCAAAATTCCAAATCCGGCAACAAGAAATCCCGTGACGGACCCTCCTCTGAATGCAACATTAAGCGCATACGAAAGCCCATGTCTTGCAGCTTCAGCAGTTCTTACATTTGACTTTACCGCTACGACCATTCCGATATAACCTGCCAAAGCAGAAAGAGAGGCACCCACGAGATATCCTATAGCGGTTAAAAATCCAAAATGCTCAGACTTTGCCCCCAGTGCCCACATAACAATAAATATTGCTACGGCAACATAGGAAATCGTTCGATATTCTCTTGAGAGAAACGCCATAGCTCCATCTCTTATTGCTTTTGCAATCTCTCTCATTCTCTCATTGCCCTCAGGTTTTGCCGAAACCCAGACAGCCGATGAGGCAGCATAAATAAGTGCAATTGCACCACTGACAAAAGCAATCAATAAATAAACACCAACACTACTCATAAGTAACCCTCCAAATTGATTTCCGTTCTTTTCACAAATCTTATTATCGTTTTATACAACATCTTTATATCTCTCCCTCGTTATAGATAGTTCCATAAAATGTAAATAACCTTGCATTGGGATCTTTTAGACAATCGGATGTCATTCCCGCCTTAAAACAAATTTGCTGCAAATATTCATCAACATCCCAACCCTGCTCAACGGGCACTTGAGGCAAAAAAAGCCCCGAACGACCACCGGATTTTAAGATGATTCCATCACGTCCTATTTTTATTTTCTCTCTAAAAGGTCTTTCTATCTCTTTTGGCTTGCTAAGCAAAGTCACCTCGATTTTTATATCATCTAATTCAGAAGATTCAAGAGGCAAAAATCGCGGGTCTCCAAAAGCGGCTGAAAGCGCAGCCTCTTTCAGTGCATCTGCAATACTCATAACAGGTTCCGGAATTCCTATGCATCCCCTAAGATTTCCGTTTTTGCTCAGTGTCACGAAAACCCCCTGCTTTTTTCCCATCAAATCACCATACTCACCTATATCCGGAGATTTAAGCTCTTTTCCAAGCCGCTTCGCGATAAAATATCTCGCCATTTTCAAAAGTAGTTTACCGAAATTTTCATCCATCCACCACCTCCTGACATCGACTGCAAAGCCCGTCATCAGACAGTTTTACCGACGGAAGATACCGCCAGCAGCGTTCGCATTTCTCTGAATCCGACTTCTCTATCGTAATATTAATTCCATCAATACTGCAGCTTGCTATAGGATCTGCAGCTCTGCCGATCCTAAATTCGGAAACCATGAAGAGATCAGCGCTGTTTTTAAATTGTCTCAAAAATTCTATTTCAGCATCATTGCCTTCAGCATATATGACAAGCTCAAGACTGTTGCTCACAGTTTTGTCTGCTTTTAATGGCTCAATAGCTTTTCTCACAGCCGACCTGTATCCGTCCAGTTTCTCATATCTTTCGATAAGCGGCTGTTCTATTCTGCTGTTGTGCAGGGCAGGAAGACCTCCGTCAAATACAGAGCTTTTGTTTCTGTTTTGCCACGCCTCCTCAGCAGTAAAACAGAGAACGGGCGAAAGAATATGCACTATTTCATCGTATAAGATATTCAGAACAACCTGGGCGCTTTTGTAACTTATACTCTCTTTTGAGTCGCAATAAAGTCTATCCTTTATTATATCAAAATAATAGCTGGAAAGATCATTATTGCAAAAATTAGTAATATTTTTTATTGCCGTATGAAACTGATATTCTGCCATGTCATCAAGAATATCGCGCTTCTTTATCTCCCATCTTGCCAAAATCAGTCGATCAAATTCAAGCAGCTTATCAATATTATCAAAAGAATCGGCAAGATTTCCAAGCAAAAATCGCACACCGTTTCTAAGTTTTCTGTATGTTTCAACAAGGCGCTTCAAGATTAAATCAGATAAGTGAATATCATACTGATAATCACTTGAGGCAACCCAAAGACGAAGAATGTCGGCTCCATACTGATTAATAATCTTTTTTGGACTTATGACATTTCCAAGCGACTTGCTCATTTTTTTTCCGTTCATATCGGTTACAAAACCATGAGTCAGAACGGCTCTGTAAGGAGCATGACCTCTTGTGCCGACCGATTCCAAAAGTGAGCTGTGAAACCATCCTCTATGCTGATCGGAACCTTCAAGATAAAGATCTGCCGGAGATGACAGTTTCCAGTGCGAATCTTCCAAAACAGCCGCATGACTGCTTCCTGAATCAAACCATACATCAAGTATATCGTTTTCCTTTTCAAACTCCTCTGATCCGCAGTCACACTTATAACCTTCAGGCAATAATTTTTTGTTGTCCATTTCAAACCAGATATCGGCGCCGCCCTCTTCCATCATATCGGCTACTCTGCCGATCAGTTCTTTAGATGTCTGATATTTGCCGCATTTACTGCATTTAAAAAGTGCAATGGGAACACCCCACGCTCTTTGCCTGCTGATGCACCAATCGGGGCGATTTTCTATCATGCTCATTATCCTGTTTTTGCCCCATTGGGGAATCCAGCGCACATTATTTATTTCTCTCAGTGCGTCTTTTCTGAGGCTGCCTTTATCCATAGAGATAAACCATTGAGCCGTAGCTCTAAAAATTATGGGCGACTTGCATCTCCAGCAATGCGGATATGAATGCGTAATTTTCTCTACATCAATAAGCCCTCCGGCTTTCTCAAGATCCGCCATAACAAAATCGTTTGCATCCCAAGTAGTTTTCCCCTCATATTCAGGGATTTCTTTGGTAAATTTTCCATGATCATCAATTGGCGAAAACGTCTCAAGGCCGTATTTCAACCCGGTCTGATAATCGTCGGCACCATGACCGGGAGCTGTATGAACCGCTCCGGTTCCGGAATCGGTTGTCACGTAATCGGCAAGAACTATTGGAGATATTCTTCCGTTCAGAGGATGAATAAGACTTCTGCCCTCAAGCTCCCTGCCCTTCAATTCAGATAGAATCTTATAATCCGATATTCCGAACCGAGTCATCAAGGAATCAAGCAGTTCGGCTGCAACCACAAAAACCTTATCGCCGCCAACAGCGGCAACGGCATAGACAATTTCGGGATTAAGCGCAACAGCCCTGTTTGCAGGTATTGTCCATGGGGTCGTAGTCCAGATTATTACAGAAACTTTATGTCCGGCTGCTTCTTTCCATTCCTGCTCTGCATCAAAGCTTACAAAGATCGCTTTGTCTTTTTTATCATGATATTCAACCTCAGCTTCAGCAAGCGCCGTTTCGCACAGGCGCACCAGTAAACAGGCCTCTTGTTTTTGTAGACGGTATCCTTTTCAACAAACTTGCCGAGTTCCCTTAATATGGCAGCTTCGTAATGATAGTTCATCGTCAAATAAGGATCTTCCCAGTCGCCGAAAATACCAAGCCGCTTAAACTCATCACGCTGTATATCAATATATTTCAACGCATAATTTCTGCAAAGTTTTCTGATCTGACTCGTAGTCATTTCATGTTTTTCGGCTCCGAGTTCTTTTTCTACCTGATGTTCAATTGGAAGACCATGACAGTCCCATCCCGGAACATAGGGTGCATATTCGGCATTCATAAGATGAAATTTTACAATAATATCCTTTAATATCTTATTTAATACATGCCCCATATGGATATGTCCGTTTGCATACGGAGGCCCATCGTGCAGTATAAATTTACGATTGCCCTTATTCTTTTTCAGCAGTCTTTCGTACAGCTTTGCATCATTCCACTGCTTTAAAATCTCCGGTTCCAACCGACTCAAATTTCCTCTCATTTTAAAAGAGGTTTCCGGAAGATTTAAGCTTTCCTTATAATTCATACCCTACCTTCTTAATTTGGCACCCAATCTTTTCTCAAGATGATCCGCCAATTTATTCAGCTCATTTTGTATATCATCTTTCACTCGATTATCAAAGACAATATTAAATGTAACACTTTTTTTATCCTCCGGAATGCTTTTTCCTTGATACAAATCAAAGGGAATCGCAGTTCTTACTGATTTTATCTCACAAATTGCATCAATAATCTTCTGTGTATAAATCGCTTTATCAACGATTAACGATATATCTTTTTTTATCGACAAAAGCTTGTCTATCTTTTTATAACTATAGCGCCTGCCGGCTTTAAAATAATCAAGATTGATCTCTGCAACAACTACCGGTTTATCTATTTTGCGGTTGATCAGAATATCAGGATGAAGCTCCCCTATGTATCCAACACTTTTTTGATCTAAGATAACAGAGGCGGAACGAGCAGGATGCAGAAAAGCCGGAACATCCGCAGATACTTCTACAGTCTCAGGCGCACAGATAAGTTCAATTACACCTTTAAATATCATAAAAATCAAACCGGCCCTTTTTTGAATACCAGTTAGCGGGATAATCACCGCCCGCCAGCATCCCAAGATAATTTGCTTCACCTGTTCGAAAAAACAGCGTACCTATCTCAAATATTTTTACAGTCTGACTGCCGTAATTAAGATTTGTGACAAGGTTATCAAGAAGACCCGGAATAAGCGAAGTTCTCATAACGGATTGATCAATATTTATAGGATTTGATATTTCAATCGGTTTTTCAGAAGAGAAACTTCTCGTCGAATCTTTGTCCAAAAAACTGTAATTGATTACCTGACTAAAGCCGAATACCGCAAGCAGATCTGCGATTTTTTGCTTCTTTTTACTTTTCTTGACAGAAGAGGGTTTAATATAGGGAATAGTAGGCTCAATCTTGTTGTATCCGTAAAACCTTGCTACTTCTTCAATCAGATCAACGTCAGCCGTTAAATCATGCCGATAACTCGGAGTTATAAAAACACTGTGATTTTTTGCTTCTTCTGTTTTCGATATACCCAAGGACTCCAATGTTTTGTCGATAAATTTTTTATCAATCGATACGCCGATATAATTCTTAACTTTTTCATAGTTAAGGCTGATCTTTTTTGGAACAATCTCTTCATCATAAAATGCAGCCTGCATAATTTCGCCGCCGCAGACATTCTGCGTCATATCAATTGCTGCAGCAAGCGAACGTCTTGTTTGAAGCCGGTCAACTCCGCGCTCAAACCTAAAGGATGCATCTGTCAGCAGATTCATCCTTTTTGAAGTACGTCTTACTGAAACCGGATTAAATATTGCCGCTTCAAATAGAATCCTGCGGGTATCATTAGAAATTTTGCTTACCTCGCCCCCCATTACTCCGGCAACAGCCACTGAAGAATCCGCATCTGCTATCACAAGAGTGTCCTCAGAAAGAGTTCGCTGCTGTCCATCCAGGGTCTCTATCGTTTCGCCATTGTCGGCTTTTCTCACGACAATTTTTTTATTCAGTTTATCAAGATCAAACGCATGCATCGGCTGACCCGTATCAAGCATAATATAGTTGCTTATATCAATAATATTATAAAGCGGTCTTATGCCGCATTTCAGGAGTTTTAGTTTGAGCCATAGCGGAGATTCCGCTATTTTTATCTTTTCAACAGACGCACAATAATAAGATTCCACATCTTTTGATCTAATTTCAAGATCAAACGGCCGGTATTTACCTAAATCAATATCCGGAACTCTTTTTTTTAACGGTTTTCCGAAATAAGCTGCAAGCTCTCTTGCAATACCAAGATGCGAGAGCAGATCGCCTCTGTTTGGAGTAATCTCATATGTAATTACGCTGTCGGAAAAAAGCGGGATATCCTTCAAATCGGTCCCGTTTTCATAGTATTTATCAAAAACTATCAGGCCTTCGGAATTCTCTTCAAGGCCAATCTCCTCACAAGTGAAACAGCCATTCCAATAGATTCAATACCATCAAAGTTTCGCTTTTCGATCTCGTTTCCATTAACAAATGTGCCGGGAGCCGCCCAGATAATTCGGTCGCCCTCTTTTACGTTTGATGCGGATGTGACAATATTCACAATTTCTCTGCCGGTATCAATCTTCAGAATTTTATTGCTGCCGCCTTTGAAAGCATTATCGGTTCGTTTAAGCACAGCGGCAACCGATAGATTATCTATATTTTTCGATAAGTCTTTGACCTCATCAACTTCCGTACCAAGTTCTGTCATTTTTTCGGCCAAATCTTCGGGACTAAGATCTATATCAACCCAATCATTAAGCCAGTTATAAGATATTATCATTTTATCAGTGTAATATGCCGCTGAATTGAGAAAGAAATCTCAGATCCGAATTGAAAAACAGCCGTATATCATCAATGCCGTATTTCAGCATTGCAATTCGCTCTATGCCGATTCCAAATGCAAATCCCTGCCATTTGTCAGGATCATACCCCACATTTCGGATAACATTCGGATGCACCATACCGCTTCCCAAAATCTCAAGCCAGCCGGTATGAGAACACACTCTGCACCCTTTCCCATGACAGATGATGCAGCTTACATCAACCTCTGCGGAAGGTTCTGTAAACGGAAAATAACTTGGGCGAAATCTAACCGCCCTTTTTCCAAAAACTTTATGCAGAAACGCGGTTAAAACACCTTTTAGATCGGCAAGACTGATCTGTCTGTCAATCATAAGACCTTCTATTTGGTGAAACATCGGAGAATGAGTAACATCTGAATCACGTCTGTAAACAGTTCCCGGTGCAATAATAGCAATCGGCGGCTCCGTCTGTCTCATAGCTCTGATCTGAACCGGAGATGTATGCGTTCTCAAAAGTAAACCTTTCGCACTGTCAATATAAAACGTGTCCTGCATATCTCTTGCCGGATGATCTTTGCCAATGTTCAAAAGTTCAAAATTAAGCTCATCGGTTTCCATCTCCGGACCGGTAGCAACCGAAAATCCCATATCATTAAAGATCTCAATCATCTCTCTGTTTATCATTTCAATAGGATGAAGAGAACCTGCCCCATAATTATACCCAGGCAATGTTATATCGAGCGCAGAAATACTGAGTTTCTCTTTTTTGATAATCTCTTTTATATTGGTCCTCTGCTGTCCGATAAGCTGCTCAATATACAGTTTAAGTTCGTTTATCTTTTTTCCGGCAGCTGCTACTTCGCTCTCAGGAATTTCTTTCAGCTTCTTAAATAAAGCGGCAACTGAACCTTTTTTACCAAGCAAACCGGCTTTAACCTGTTTAAGGGATTCTTCATCCCCGCAACTCTCAACCAATCGCCTGGCGTCTTGAGCTACACCATCTATATCAATCATCTATATAATTTATTATATCAGCTTGATAATCTAATACCTTTGACAAGCGAGCTGAAATATTCAGGATCATGTATTGCAATTTCTGAAAGCATTTTTCTGTTAAGCTTTCCTCCGCTCTTTAAATACAATCCCATAAATTTGCTGTAGTTAATATCGTTAAGAGCACATGCGGCACTTATTCTCGTAATCCATAGTCTTCTAAAATCACGCTTTCTATTTTTTCTTCCCACATATGCATTGGCTAAGGCTCGTTCCACAGACTCAGCTGCATTTTTATATGTAGATTTTCTTCTGCCATAAAAACCTTTTGCAAGCTTTAACATTCTTTTGTGTCTCTTGCGCGTAACAATACCAGATTTTATCCTTGCCATCTATTTCCTCCTAAGCTACATCATACTCTTTATGTTGGCAGCAATCTTTCCGCTAAGATAAACAGCCTTTTTCAACGAACGTTTTCTTTTCCTATTTTTACTTCCCTGGAGATGACTCGTGAAGCCTTTGTGTCTTTTAACAGAGCCGTTTCCGGAAAGCTTAAAACGCTTCTTTACCGCACTTCTTGTCTTTGCTTTTACCTTTGCCATAATACCTTCTTAATTCATCTTTATTAAGACTTCTTGGGCACAACGATAACATATAACATCGTACCGGAAGCCCCGCTTGTTTTTTCAATATCGCCGGTATCTCTCATATCAACCGAGATACGTCCGATCATGTTCTTTCCTATATCATTTATACTTCGTTCCCTGCCGGATAAAAAGATATTAAACTTTACTTTATATCCACCCGAAAGAAACCGTTTTGCCATATTAATTTTTGAAGTATAGTCAGCTTCTGCCACAAATGGTCTCATTTTAATTTCTTTTATCTTAACAATTTTCTGATTCTTTTTACTGCTTTTTTCCTTTTTTTGAAGCTCATAGCGATATTTTCCAAAATCTATGATCTTGCAAACAGGAGGTCTTACATTGGGAGCAACCATAACAAGATCCAGACCGGCTTCTTTTGCTCTTTCAATTGCATTTTCCTTGCTTATTATTCCCACCTGAGTCCCATTCTGATCAATTAACCTGACTTCTCTATGTCTGATTTCATCATTCAAAATCCCCCGAAACTTCGTTTCCGGTCTTTTATTATTCCTTAATTCAAATCCTCTAATTCTCCTTATGCTCTACCTCCCTGCCTAAATAGGCAATCAAATCTTCTATACCGAATTTTCCTACTCTTTTGCTTTTTCTCGCTCTCAAATCTACAGAATCACTTTCTGCTTCTATTTTTCCAACAACTGCAATGTAATTGATTTTTTCAATCTCGCAAGCCCTTATTTTTTTTGAAAGCGTCTCATCGCGGTCGTATAGGTTAACCCTAAAACCATTATATTGCAACCGCTCGGCAATACTTTTTGCATAACTTAACTGATTATCCGATATAGGAACAACGGCAATCTGAACAGGAGAGATCCAGAGGGGGAAATCACCCTTGAAATGTTCAATCAGAATCGCAACAAAGCGCTCAATAGATCCTAAGACAACCCTATGAATCATCACGGGACGAGCCAGACTGCCGTTATCGACTCTATATGTGAGATCAAAGCGCTCAGGTAAATTAAAGTCACACTGAATTGTAGCACACTGCCAAGATCTTCCAATCGCATCAGTAAGCTTGGCATCTATCTTAGGTCCATAAAATGCACCGTCACCCTCATTTATCTGATACTTTTTTCCGGTTTGTTTGAGAGCATTTAATAAGGCGGCGGTCGCGAGTTCCCAATTCTCATCAGTTCCTATTGATTTGGCCGGCCTTGTCGACAACTCAAGGGTATATTTAAAACCAAATACACTCATCAAATAGTCAACAAACCTCATTACCGAAATTATCTCATCTTCAAGCTGATCAGGCCGGCAAAACAGATGAGCATCGTCCTGAGTAAATTCTCTGACCCTGAGTAAACCGTTCAAGACTCCCGATTTTTCATGTCTGTGTACAACTCCAAGCTCAAAATAACGTTTAGGAAGATCGCGATAGCTTCTTATCCTGGATTTATAAACCATTATGTGGCCTAAACAGTTCATTGGCTTTATACCGAAACTCTGCTTCTCAACCTCCGTAAAGTACATATTTTCACGATAGTTATCGTAATGCCCGCTTTTTTTCCATAGCGCTGTGCGCAAAATTTCAGGCCCTTTTACAAACTCATATCCATGTTTTAGATGCTCGGTACGTTCAAACTCCTCAAGCAGATAACGCAGCATAGCTCCTTTTGGATGCCATGTTATGAGACCGGGGCCAATCTCATCGGTTATACTGAACAGATCAAGCTCTTTCCCAAGTTTTCTGTGGTCACGTTTTTTTATCTCTTCAAGATAATTCAGATATTCGATCAGTTTTTTTCTGTTCTCGAAAGCGGTTCCGTATATTCTCTGGAGCATTTTATTCTTCTCGTCGCCCTTAAAATAAGCTCCAGCTACACTTAACAGCTTAAACGCCTTGAGATATCCTGTATTTGGAAGATGCGGGCCTCTGCAAAGATCTACAAAATCACCCTGCTGATATAAACTAACCCTTTCATCAGTTATGCTTTCAAGTATTTCAACTTTATAATAGTCATTCTGATCTTTGAAATATTCAATCGCTTCTTGCCTGGAAAGTTCCTTTCTAACAAAAGGATATCTTTTTTTTACAATTTCGGACATTTTCTCTGAAATCGTTTCAAGATCCTCAAGTTTAAGTTTTTTATCTATATCAAAATCATAATAAAAACCGTTCCTAATTGCAGGTCCAACCCCAAAATATGCGTTCCCATAAAGACTTTTGATTGCCTGAGCCATGATGTGGCTTGCACTGTGTCTTTCAATCTGTCGACCCTTTTCACTTTCAAGGTAAATAGGCAAAACAACCGTATCCTCTTGGAAAACAGTTGATATGTCAAACTGTTTTTCTCCGACCTCAACGGCAATAACATTAGGATCTTTTATAATCTCTCTTGTCGATTCCCCTTTTTTTACAATAAACTGTTTCTTCTGCGTCTTTGTTCTCCTGTTAAATTCGATTGTTTAATTTTGGTGGGCACGAATGGTTTCGAACCATTGACCTCTTGCATGTCAAGCAAGCACTCTACCCCTGAGCCACGCGCCCTTTAAAATCGTATCTTCAATGTAGGTTTGATTTATTATCACTATATAGACAGAATGTCAAGTTTTTAATTGTTGTTAAATAAAATTAATTCATATTATAGACACATAAACTGCGAAACGCGCATTAGTGCTTCAATATGAGATGCTCAGGAGACCTTTTAAGCGTACAGCTCGAAAAATAAAGTTCAAACCGGAAACATTTCATCTGCTTATTTTGTGCGTATCAATCTGTTTCTCGTTCAGCTTCGGCCGTATTTTGATCTCCTCCTCTTTAAATTTACTTTCGCGCTATCTGACTATGGCGGAGGAGGTAGGATTTGAACCCACGGAAGAGAATACTCCCTTCAACTGATTTCGAGTCAGCCGCCTTCAACCACTCAGCCACTCCTCCATCAAAAGCATTTCAATTGCTTATGCGCGCAACACTTGTGAATTTTACAATAAGAAAAAATATTTTCAATAGTTCGATGAATTAAGAATACCTCTGCTATCCCCTATTTTTATCAAACAGAATGAATGTCTGTTTAATATTAATGAGACCGATGTACAATAAACAAATTCACAGCTTTGCTTATTGTACAAGTGGTCTCATTAATCCATAATTTTCCAAAAATTCTGGCCCGAAAATCCGCCGTCTATAATTATGTTTAATTTAAACAATAGCTGTCTCAATATAATAAACCCCAAAGATGAATCAGACCTTTTTATTGCAATATCCGCTTGCTTGATCAGTTCCAATGCTTGATTGAAGTTTTTCTTTTTTATATGTTCCGATTGTTTAATCAATGCATTAAAAATCGTTCCCGATGCGACTTGAGGAGGTTTGCCGTCTTTTTCAATCTTTTTCAGAAATTTGTCATTGTGTGAAAATGAGAGCCCTCTTTTATGCAGATTTATCCAGCCGCCGGAGCTCTTTTTTGTCAATATGATGAGATCTTCACTGTTTATACTGTCTCGTGCACCAATGTATGCGATAAGTTTTAATGTTTCCTGTTCTATTTTTGCTATATCTTTTCCGCAATTTTCATATATCGTCTCAATTATTTCGCGACCGGCGCTCTTGCCGTGATGCGTAATAAAATACTTAATATATTTGGTATATTCAGATTTTCCAAATTTTCCTGTATCTTCCATATAGCAGTCGGCAAGAGTAAACTTTATCGGTTTTTCTGAAATCAGCCCGAGATGATTACCGTCAGCAAAGTTAAAATTAAGTTTTTTGGGAATAAAAAGAAGTATCGCAACTTCCAGACGGGTTTTTGAAAAAAGCTGCTGTTCATTGAGAGAAGAGAGAAGTTCTTTCCACTGAATCTCATTTTCAATTGTGACAGATTTCGGAAGTTGAAGATTAAGTGCATCTGCAATCCGACCAATTCTCTTTTTTATAAGTGCTTTGTCTGTGCCTATAAACAGATACAGCTTGTGAAAAATTCCATTCTTAATCTCTTCTTTTAACTTCATTGACAATTTTTGAGTATATAATAGAATTACAGCAATAGCAATATAGAGGTAAACATTTTGTCAATTAAAGAAGAGATACGAACCATTTTTCAGAGAGATCCGGCGGCGAGAACCGTCCTTGAGATAATTTTCTGCTATCCCGGTTTTCACGCCCTTTTGTTTCACAGAGTGGCTTCGGCTTTGTGGCGAAACAGATTTTATTTCTCGGCCAGATTCATTTCCCATATCTCCAGATTTTTGACCGGAATTGAAATTCATCCAGGAGCAAAAATAGGAAAACGGTTTTTTATAGATCATGGACTGGGTGTTGTAATAGGAGAGACCACAGAGATAGGTGATGATGTAACCATCTATCAAGGGGTAACGCTTGGAGGAACAAGTACAAAAAAGGTAAAACGGCATCCGACAATAGGAAATCGCGTTGTTATTGGGGCAGGAGCAAAGATTCTCGGCAATATTACCATTGGAGATGACAGCAGAATCGGATCCGGATCCGTCATTGTAAAAGATGTTCCTTCCGATTCCACTGTTGTGGGCATACCGGGCAAAATAGTGAAAAGAAAAACAAAGGATCATGAAATTATGCTTGAGCATAAAGTTCCGGATATAGAAGGTAAACTGCTCTATATTCTGCTGAAGCGGGTTAAAGCGATTGAGAAGCGGATTGACCTTGAGTCGGATCTTTCTGAAGATGAAAAAGAGATTGAAGAGCTGAATAGAATCCTGACTTTGTCGAATAATAACGGTTCTCGAAATAATGCAGATAAGTAGCGATGTACTAGACTTTATTGAGGATTTCTTTGCGCTTGTCATGGAAAAGAGGTCATACAAAGATCTGCTCCGACTTGTAATTCGTACCGCTATGAAGCTGACTGATTCCCAGATGGGAAATATATTTTCTTATAACAGAAAAACAGGCAGGTTAGATCTGATGGTCAGTGTAGGTTTTGATCAAAAAAATTCACCTGATCATTTAGAGATAGGATCAGGTGCAGCAGGAAGTGCAGCCAAATACAACCATCCGGTTTTAATTGAGAGCTATTCGGAATATATGGCAGGTTTGAGCCCGAAAGAGCAAAAAAAATTAAAAGGGTTTGCAGAAGTGATCTCATCTTCAATCGGAGTTCCCTTGACTGCGAACGGTTTGCTGCTTGGCTCGATCGCTATTTCAAGAAAAAAAGATCATCAAAAATACGATAGCACTCAAACTAAAATTGCCGAGTTCTTTTCGAGAATAGCGTCCCTGCTTCTTAAATACTCATTTCATCTGTACAAACATGAAAACAGACTGGTAAATATGAGAAATAGAGTAGAATTTTTCAAAAGCAAATCTAACATAGATCCGCTGACAAATATCTTTAATAGAAGAGCGCTGGAAAATTTTTTAACTAAAATTCTGAATTCGAAGGATAGCGTAGGTGTATATTCTGTGATAATGGCAGACATAGATAATTTTAAACTTACAAATGACAACTTCGGCCATCTCGCCGGAGATGAAGTCCTGAAGCAGTTTGCATCGGTTATAAGAACAAATATAAGAGAAACCGATAAGGCTTTTCGTTATGGCGGAGAAGAGTTTATAATTATCCTCAATACACCGGTAGATGTAGCTGTAAAGGTTGCTGAAAAAATGCGGCAGAAATTTGCAGCAGGATTTTTGAAATATGAAAATAAGTTTATCAAATATACGGTAAGTTTTGGCGTTGCACCGATCTTAATCTATTCGGACAGCGTTTCAGATTGCATAGAACGCGCCGATAATGCGCTCTATATAGCCAAACACAATGGCCGAAATAGAGTTGAAGTCAAATTTCCGTAATAAGTCCGTAATAAAATAGGCGCTCTGAGATCTTTTGAATTGGATTCAGTTTTGCTGTGAGACCACTGCACAATAAACACCTCCGCAGAAGCCAAATAAATAGCAAGATTTGAAAATTTTTATTTCCTGAAGATTGCCGGTTATTCGGCTTCCCTGCAGGCTTTATGAGGTTTCCCATATGCTTACTTCTTTGAATTAACCGGTTAATCCTGCAGAAGTTTGTCTTGCCTGTGAAAAAGCTGATATTACTGTGGAAGTGCTTACTGTGGAGTGGTCTCATAATGCAAATAAAACTCATAAAAACCAAAGTATTTATGACACTCATGATACTTCTATTGATCTGCGAGTGATCGTCCCGAGTTCTTAAATCTCTTCTAATATTTTATATTTTTGGTTGATCTGCTATAATATACTATTATGAAAGAAAACAGTCTTGTTGTTGAACATCTCGCAAAGCAATTTGGTAAAAAATGGGGCGTCAGAGATGTCTCTTTTGAGGCTAAACAGGGAGAAGTAACAGGTCTTTTGGGTCCTAACGGCGCAGGCAAGACAACCTCTTTTTATATGATTGTCGGTATCATAAAGGCCGATAAAGGAGTTGTGATGTTTAACGGAAGCGATATTTCAAGCCTTTCGATGCCTCAGAGAGCCAGGCTTGGAATTGGATATCTTCCTCAGGAAGCATCGATTTTTCGCGGTATGACCGTTGAGCAGAATATCAAAGCGGTTGCTCAATTTTTATATAAAAACAGAGATAAACAGTATCAGATAACCGAATATCTTTTGGACAGATTTGATTTGAAGGCAATACGAAAAACCAGAGGCTATTCGCTCTCAGGCGGAGAACGCAGGCGTACCGAGATTGCAAGAGCACTTGTCGCTAAACCGAAATTTCTGCTTTTGGACGAACCGTTTGCCGGTATTGATCCAATAGTGGTAGGACAAATAAAAGCAATTATCAGAGAACTTGCAAAAGATAAGATTGGAATTGTAATTACCGATCACAATGTTAGAGACGCTTTTGATGTAACTGATATTGTTTGTATTATAAACGAGGGAAGAGTAATTGCATGCAGCAAACCGCAAGAAATTGCAAACAACAGAACAGTCCAGTCAATCTATCTTGGGAGAGATTTCAAACTATGAACACCATGACTATAAGAACCGTGATTAAACCCACCCTTAAGCTGAATCTTAAATTAAATCTTAAAATGCGTCAGTCGCTTACGATACTCTCAATGCCGTCGGAAAATCTGAAAAAGCATCTAAACGAAAAACTTAAAAATTCTCCTTTTATTACTATGTCTCATTCAACAAGCAAAAGTTTTTCTCCTGTTAATATGATAATTGATAATAGAGCATCCGATAAGAGATCTCTCAGAGATGTCCTTGTCGATCAACTGCGCTATCAAACGACCGGAAAACAGCTTGAAATAGGCCGATATATGATTGATTCATTGGATAATAAGGGATATCTGGTCGAACCGATTGAAGATATAGCTGCATCTTTAAACTGCGAAATAGGAGATATCGAAGCCGTTCTGGCAATTATACAGCAGTTTGAGCCTGCCGGTATTGCAGCTCGTTCCCCTTCCGAATCGTTGTTAATTCAGCTTAAAATATTATATCCGAATGAATATATAGCAAAATCTATTATAAAAAACGGCTCTGACATTTTAGAAAAATATGGATGGACAGGCATAAAAGATATGTTGGGTTTCAGTGATGATGAAGTTATGCATGCAAGGAAAATTTTGGAATCATTGAACCCGTATCCCGGATTACAGTATGATGATGAGCCTGAAAACAGTATTGAACCTGAAGCTGCCGTATGGATCGAAGATGGCAAAATCAATATTTCTATGAACAAATTCTATGATGTCGGTCTTTACCAGATTGACCCGAAAACATTAGATAAAACCGAAAAAAGTAAGTATGCTGAGGCAAAAGAACTTGTCAATTTCGTTAGTCAGAGGAAAAGAAGCATAGAAAAAATAATCAGAATTGTTGCCGGACATCAAAAGCAATTTTTTATTACCGGTGATCCGTCAGTTTTGAATCCATTATCTCTTGAAGATGTTTCGCAAAAAGCCGATTGTCACATTTCAACTGTCAGCAGAGCTATCGCGGATAAATATCTTTCAACTTCTCATGGATCGGTAGAACTTAAAAATCTGTTTATAAGATCTGCCGGTGCAAATAATATTTCAAGACAGATCATATTAGATAAAATTGAAAAGCTAATAAAAAATGAAAATCCTGAAAATCGGTTAAGCGATAAAGATATAATGATTCAATTAAAAAAAGAAAATATATCGCTTGTTAGAAGAACAGTGGCAAAATATAGATCTATGCTTGGCATAAAAAATGTGGGTGAACGAAATTCTAAAAAATAAGGTTTCAAGCCTAAAAACCATATTGCACTATAAAATAAACATATTTTTGACATTAATTGTTGCTTTAATTGCAGTTTCTGCCTTTCAAAATATTTCTTACGGGCTTTCCTACAATACGCTTTATTCTCAAGAAAAAATCTTGAGAAGCAAGAATGTTGCACAATATACCAAATTTAAGTTTATTATAGCAGGATATGGCAGTCTGTTCAAAAAATCGCCAAACAGTTACAAAGGTGCATTGGCTGCGATAAGGATGCTTGATCTGTATCGATATCTTTCCAGGAAGAATCATTCACTGTTTCTGCAGGACAGAGTACGCCAGAGCGCATATGAAATTATAAAATATTCCAAAAACGGCAGAGCAAGAGCTTACAGCTATTTTTCTATCTATGATCTTTATAAAAAACAAAAAATATCGACCTACCTGCTATGGGAAAAAAAGCTGCTGGACGAGTATCCTGATAGCTGGGAAGCAAAATTAGTTTTAAAAAATAAAAATAGGTCCTCATCTAAGAAATTAGTATTTTCTGCAAAATACGCGCATCAATTAAAGCCCTTAAGCGGAAAAATTATAGTGATAGATCCGGGTCATGGCGGCAAAGACCCTGGTGCTTCAGGATATTTTGGCATTAAAGAAAAGAATCTTGTTTTAGAAATTGCCAAAAAACTTTACAGAAGCTTGAAACAAGAGGGTGCAACTGTTTTATTGACACGCAGTACCGACCGATTTATAACGCTTGAGAAACGTGCAGAATTTGCAAATCGACATCATGCAGATGCATTTATATCTATCCATGCCAATGCTTCAAGAAACAAAAAGCTTTCGGGAATTGAAACATTTTTTCTTACGACTAAGGCAGATAAAAAGACACTTCTCATAGCATCAAGAGAAAATGGTATTACTCCCGCTCAGATGGGTGTACTGCAGAAAATATTGGTTGGGCTTGTGCAGAATGCGAAGATAGGCAGATCAAGTATTCTTGCGAAGGATATTCAGAAAGATATCTTTAAAATGATTCACGTGAAAAGAACGAATCTTGGCGTCAGACAGGCTCCTTTTTATGTTTTGGCTGGAACAAAAGTTTCCTCTGTTCTGATTGAAGTGGGTTTTATAACAAATCGCAACGAGGCAAAACTTTTGCTCAGCAAAAATTATCAGGAGCAAATCGTAAACGGTATATCAGATGGAGTAGAAGAATTTTTCGGTTACAAATGATGAAAAAATATCAAATTATTGAATCGCTTGTTGTAGGCATTGTTATCATTCTATTTTTGTCGCTCTTGAGTAAGGCTTTTTATATAAATAAACATATCAGAATAAATAATGCTTATATCTGGGCACCTCAAAACAGATTCAGAATAGATAAGCAGGGCTATCTAATCAGAATAGACATTAAGGCGTTATCTGTTATAAAAAAAGGTACAAAAATAGCTTATCTTAAAATTGAAAGCCCCAATGTTTTGAGCAACCGGCTTTTAAAAATATTAAGAAGCGAACAAAAACGAAATTTGGAAAAGATCAATCACATAACCGATAAACTGAACTATGCATTAAAAGAAAATGGATTGAGTTTAAAAAACATTACTCAACAACTAATGTTTATTTCAGATTATCTTTCTAAATTGTTAATCCGAGATCGTATAGGTAAAATAAAAGAACATAAACTTAACAGCTTACTGCTGGATTATTACAGACATAATCTTAACAAGGCACTCATCACGCAAAAAAGGTTAAAGCGGCTTTACAGAAAAGGTCTGATTTCTTCTTTCCAGGCAAAAAGTCAAGATGCTAAAATTTTAAATATAAAAAAAATCGTAAGAAGGCTGAAAAAAAACATGATACTATCTAATAGTATGCTGTTGAATAGTTCAATAAATAAGATCAGCAAGTTGCCGAAAAATATTATTTTGCAGCAAACTAAAATTAAAAATCCCAAAAAGATAAATGTCAACAGTAATAAAAAAATTATTGCAGAAAAAAAACCGGAACAATACAGCTATATTACCTCTGATACAAATGGAATTGTTTACAAAATTTCCGCACCGGTACCTTCAAAGGTTTATCCTCGCGATACACTTTTTTTCTTTTATAAGCCCAAACAGATGCGAATTATTGCATATTATCATACAACCGGCGAAATCAAAAAAGGAGCTGATGTAACCATAACTATAGCCGGACAAAAAATAAAAGGGCGAATTGATGAGATTTATTATAATAACAAAGCCATTGGTAGAAACAGTACGATAAAATTATTTATTAAGCCTGAAACGACTATAGCAAAATATCCGCTTTATACGCCGGTTGCCGTCGATGTAAAACAATCTAAATGGTTTTGAATACGCCCGCAAAACTGAATCTATTGCTAAAAATAAAAGGAAAATCGGGTGATTTTCATAATTTGCATTCTCTCGTTTGTTTTGTTAACATATTTGATGAAATTGATATCTTGCCGACTGAAAGTAACGAAATTACGGTTAAATCGGAGCTTGGCTTAAAGAAAGACGATCTTGTTTATAGGGCTGCCTATGCATTGCAAAAATTCTACGGATATAACGGTGGAGCGAAAATTAACGTCAAAAAGAGTATTCCCGTAGGTGCCGGATTAGGAGGCGCAAGCTCTGATGCCTCTGCATCAATCAGAGCATTGAACAAATTGTGGAAATTGAATTTGCCGAAACATGATTTGGTAAAAGTTGCCCTTACTTGCGGTTCGGATCTACCGCTTTTTTTTGAGGATTCAACGTTAATTCTTATGGGCGGAAGAGGCGAAATAACCAAATCGTTGAATCTGTTCTCAATGCTTTATTTTGTCATAGTTTATCCAGGAATTCAGGTATCAACAAAATCGGCATATAATTGGTATGACCGGTTGACAACAGGCAAAACTGCTACTATAAAGCATCTGCCCGCTGTGATTGATTTTAATGCTCTGTCGAGGATCATACAAAATGATCTCCAGCAGCCGGTAGCTTTTATGGTTGAACCTGTGCGAAAAGCAATCAAAGTTCTTTCTGCAGCAGCCGGTGGGAACCCTGTTTTTATGACAGGTTCAGGCAGCAGTGTTGTCGGAATGTTTGAAAATAAAAAAAAGATGGAGGAATGTTTCAAAAATTTAAAAATGGAAGCAGGATGGAACTGTTTTACGGCTCATTCTATAAAATTGTTGGAAAAGTTCTGTTGAAAATACAATATTTAACGATACAATTATCGACGATGGGGCGTAGCCAAGCGGTAAGGCACAGGACTTTGACTCCTGCATTCGGAGGTTCGAACCCTCCCGCCCCAACCATGAAAACAAAGGTGAATTATGAATGATATGAAGATTATATCCGGAAGTTCGAATCTTCCATTGGCGAAAAAGATTACAGATTATCTCGGAGTACATCTTACCGATGTTGATATTTCTCGTTTTTCGGACGGTGAAATATATGTGCACGTGAAAGAGAATGTTCGCGGAAGCGATGTGTTTGTTGTTCAATCTTGTTATCCCAATGTCAATGAAAGTTTTATGGAACTTTTGGTTTTATGTGATGCACTCAAGCGTTCTTCGGCAAAGCAGATTATAGCAGTTATTCCTTATTATGCTTATGCAAGACAGGACAGAAAAGACAGACCCCGAGTACCTATAACGGCGAAACTGATTGCCGATCTCCTAACAAAGGCAGGGGCATCGCGAGTGTTGTCGGTTGACCTGCATACCGGTCAGATTCAGGGTTTTTTTGATATACCGGTCGATCATTTGTATGCAGCTCCTGTACTTATTGATCATGTAGTGCGAAGCGGTATAAAAAACTGCGTTGTAGTTTCTCCCGATGCGGGCGGAATGGAAAGGGCGCGTTATTTTGCGAAAAAGATTAATGCCAAGGTTGCTATGATTGATAAAAGACGACAAAAAGCAAATGTAAGTGAGGTAATGCATGTAATTGGAGAGATAAAGGGGAAAATTGCTTTAATAGTTGATGATATTGTTGATACGGCAGGCACAATATGCAAAGCTGCAGATGCGCTCAAAAAGGAAGGTGCCACCAACGTTGTAGCGTGCTGCACACATTCAATTTTATCAGGAACCGCAAAAGAAAGAATTACTCAATCACCGATATCACGCTTTATAGTAACAGATACCATAAAGCTGCCAAATGAAAAATTGTTTGAAAAACTTGAAGTTCTCTCAGTTTCTTCGTTGATAGGTGAAGCAATGAGAAGAATTTACAACAATGAATCTGTTAGTTCATTGTTTTTATAGGAGGAAGAAATGATAAATCTATATAGAAGAGAAGAAGACGGTAAAAAAACAAGACGCGCCGGATTTGTTCCGGCTGAGCTCTACGGTCCCGGTACGCAAAATAAAAATGTTTATCTGTCCGTAAAAGATGCTCAGGAACTTGCTTTTTTACGAAACAGAACCAATCTTAACGAAGTAGGTATAGATGATACAGTGGTCAAAATTTTGGTAAAGGATGTTGCCCGACATCCGGTAACTGATGAAATTTTACATATTGATCTTTATGAGGCGAAAGAAAATCATTTTACGAATGTAAAAGTTCCGGTAATTTTGACCGGAATTCCGAAAGGAGTAAAAATCGGAGGAGTGCTTAATCAGGCTCGGACAAGCATAAACGTGACCGCTCCGGCAACTCAGATACCCAGCTCAATTGAGGTTGATGTCAGCGATATGGTAATTGGCGATGCGCTAAGGGCAGCAGAACTAAAGCTTCCTGAAAATGTCAAAATCAAAGGCAGATTATTTTTTACTATAGCGAGCGTGGTTGGAAGAGCAAAAACTGAGGAAACTGCTGAAACAGCCGAAGAAGAAAGCTCAGAATCTTAATTTGCGGTACTAAGATTGTCGTTTAGTCTGATTGTCGGACTTGGCAATCCCGGCAGTGATTACAATGCCACGAGGCATAATGCAGGATTTGGGGTTGTAGATAAAATAGCAAACAGACGCGGTTGTTCTTTTGCGGAGTCCAGGAGATTTAAAGCTATGGTGGCAAAAGATACCGAGAGTGCTTTGCTTTTGGCCAAACCGCTTACCTATATGAATCTGTCCGGCTTTGCTGTTTGTTCCATTGTCAGTTATTTTAAAATCAATCTTGAGAATCTTCTCATAATATCGGATGATCTTGACCTTCATGTTGGAAGAATTCGATTCCAGAATGGCGGAGCAAGCGCCGGACACAAAGGAGTTGAATCTATAATAGCTCAACTGGGCAGCAGAGAGTTTGTGCGTTTAAGAATCGGCATAGGCCGGTCGGAGGAAAATGCCGCTTCTTATGTGCTTAAACGACTCAATAAGGATGAGTTGAAGCTCTTTGATAGTATCTTTGACAAAGCCGCAGAAGCAGCACTGTATTGGTACAAATACCGATTTGACAAAGCTGCAAACCGTTATAACGGGGATGCTTTGATAACCTTGTAGTTTACCTTGCATATTACTACAAGTATTCTCTCATAAAAAAAGTTCTCCGACTTTTCTGTGCATAGCAGACTTAATCCATCTTCGTCATTATTCTCCATAAAAAACCTTATCTGACAATACCTCAATTTTGATTATGGGACCGTCGCACAATAAATATATTTGCAGAAGTCAAAGAAAGGGTAAAATTCAGAAATTAAAATTTGAGATACCAACCTGTTAGTCCTTCAGAAGTTTGCCTCCTTTTATAGAAAACCTCATAAAAATCTGTGAATTTGTTTACTGTGCAGCGATCTCATTACAATAAGAGAAGCAGTATCTTGTCATTTAAAAAGTTCAACTCAGTTGGCAAACGCCTGAACAACCTTCGTCTATAAGACAAGGGTTGTTTGGTTGCATCATTCTTTAAAACTTCCAGCACCAGCTTGATCTTGCATTCTGTACTGTAAGTCGTTCTGCCTATACGTTGCGCGCAGACAGGTCTTTTTTGACTCATTTCCACCCCTTATTTGGCTTTTGCTATTACAGCATCTTGGAATAAGAATTTTATTTTGCTGCATGAATTTCTTGGCGGATTGTGAACATTATGAGACCACTGCACAATAAACAGATACACAGAAGTCAAAGAAAGGGTAAGATTTAGAAATTAAAATTTGAGGTACTAACCGGTTAGTTTGAGAATTTTAATTT
>JAADFJ010000082.1:0-8599 GCA_013152955.1 Campylobacterota bacterium | reverse complement strand
TGACTTCCCTGCGGGCTTTATGAGGTTTTCCATATACTTCGTTAAACTTCTTTGAATTAATCCGTTAGTCCTTCAGAAGTTTGCCTTGTCTATAGAAAACCTCATGAAAAGCTGTGAATCTGCTTATTGTGCAGTGGTCTCATTATAAATTATTAATGCAATCTTAACAATTTCTTTATCAGAAGTTAACAATTATGGGATATCATTCTGAAAAATAATGTAGCGCTTAGAAAAACAAAAAAAACCGAGGAAATTGTATGATTAAAGCAAAAAGCTCAACACTTGTTTGCAGAAACAAAAAAGTATCAAAAGGTATCAATACTAACGCAAAAGAAAGTGAGCTTATGCGCGTAATCAGACTAAGCGGCGTAGGGAAAATTACAATATTTATATCTATTTTAGGAATCAGTAAAATCCTTGCCTGCAAACTTGAGACAATAGAAACAAATAGGTTTCATATTTCAAACATGCAACTTAGTGGAAAAACTTTCTGCATCAGACAATACGGCAGACAAAAGCAAGGGCTTGCCGTTGCCGAAACAATAATCGGATGTTCAAAAATTATCTTAGCGAATGAATCGACATCCGCACTTGGTCCTAAAGGTATAGCAAAATAATGAATATAGCGCAACGGTTTACTATTTTGAAGATATAAGGAAGAAGGTCGTAATGAGAAAATTTTTGAATGGAGGTGCAGACATGGTCGGCAATTTTAAAACATCGGTATTGTTTATTTTGCTAAAAATCGGAAAACTTGCAAAACAATGGAAAATGTTGCAAATGCAAAGCGGCAGACAATGGGTTTTTATTTTTGGTATAGTTGCATTTTTGGCTGCTTTTGGCCCTTACGGAAGAGAATCTTTTGCTGCTAATACTAATTACATAACTCTTTCTAATATGCATGGAGTCAAATCCGGTAAATTTCCGGAGCAATACGATCTGAGGGAATTTGAGCATTTAACAGGACAAAAACTTACATTCAAAGAAAATCCAAATATATATCACCTGAATAAAAAAATACCGGGTAACCCCAAAAAAATACCGGGCGTTAAGAATAGATTGCCTGATGATCCGTTAGTGGTAGTTCCTTATTATGAAATAGGTAAATACGGCGGTGTTTTAAGGGGTCTTTCCAATGCTACAGAAGCGGGAACCTCGGATCTTCTGAGCATAAGACATGTGAATCTTGTTAGGTATGACGATAATTTGAGAACGATAGTTCCTTATGTTGCAAAAGGATGGAAATGGAATAAGAACTACACCAAGCTTACATTTTATCTGAGAAAAGGTCAGAAATGGTCGGATGGCAAGCCGTTTACCGCACATGATATAGTATTTTGGTACAATGATTTGATTCTAAATAAAACTATTTACAAAAAAGCTCCGAGCATATGGCTTGCCGGAGGAAAACCGCTTAAGATTATAGCTGTTAATGATACTACTATTAAGTTTATTTTTCCTCAACCATCTCCAAATTTCCTTTCTTTTCTTGCTACAACTTATGCTCAGCCATTTCAGCCCAAACACTTTTTGAGTCGCTTTTTGCCCAAATATAATTCTAATGCCAATGAAGAAGCTAAAAAATCAGGTTATAAAAATTGGGTCAGCAGATTGCTGAAATATTACAGAGCATCTGATTGGAAAGATGTTCCTACTCCTTTATTAAATGGTGCCGATAAAGTAATAGTTCCTACTTTGGAAGCTTATGTAGTGGTTAAGGATACGCAGAAAGGGCGTCGTTTGGTGGCAAATCCTTTCTTTTTCTGCGTTGATACAGCCGGTAACCAATTGCCGTATATAAGTAAAATTAAGGAAACTTACGTACCTGAAAAGGAAGTAAGGAATCTTATGATAACCAGCGGCCAGGTGGATTACAAATCTCAAGCCCTGTTTCTCGATGATTATCCTCTTTATAAAGAAAACGAAAAAAGAGGCAACTATATTGTGGACCTTGTCCCCTCCGTAGGCACAACAGTCTTTTATTCTTTCAATACTACAGATAAAAATCCCGGCATGCGAAAAATATTCAATAATTTAAGATTTCGCAAGGCTATGTCTTTGGCAATAAACAGAAAAGAAATAAAAAAGATGGTTTATCTCGGACAAGGAGATCCTGTGCAGATTGCCGGAGTAGATCCCGATACTGTGGATTTTGTACCGGAATGGGCTTTAAAATATTATGCTCAATACAATCCTGAAAAAGCAAAGAAACTTTTGAAAGAGATGGGTCTTAAGGATTTAAATGGAAATGGATACAGACAAATGCCTGATGGGAAAAAGCTTACTGTACGTATTACTTATAGCAATCAGGGGGCACCTGTTAAAATGCATCAACTGATTAAAAGCTACTGGGAGGCTGTAGGTATCAGGACAGTTCTTAAAGAAGTTACCTCTGATGAGTACAGAGAACTTGCCAATAGCAACAATCTTGATTTGACCGTTTGGAAAAATGACGGTGTTACCGGTCCTCAAATAGGAAATAATCCAAGCGAGTTGATTCCGTCGTTTGGCAACTATTTCAATCCCGGAACCGGATTTATGTGGGCTGTTTGGCTGCAAACCAATGGTAAAAAAGGAATAAAGCCTCCGGAAGATGTTTTTAAACTGGATAAGCTTGTCAAGAAATTTGTGCGCTATCCGCTGGGAAGCAAAAAAAGTAACGAAATAGGAGAAAAAATAGTAACAATACACACAAAGAATCTCTGGAAAATAGGCACGGTCGGTCGGGTTCCTTTTCCTGTAATTCATTCGAAGAGACTTGGAAACTTTAAGAAATTCACAGATATAAGCTTTTCATATTATTGGGCATATCCGTATCGTCCTATTCAGTGGTTTTTCAAAAAACAGCGATAGATAAAAGAGGATAAGAGGAGAACATTTATGCTTAGATTTTTGGCTTACAGATCTTTAGGAATGTTTATTACCCTGTTTGTTGTGTCAATAATGGTATTTGCTATTATGCAACTCCCACCGGGAAATTACGCTGAGCGTTACGCTTTTAGAAAGTTTTCCGGTTCCTCTACTACCATTACAGCTAAAGATATTGAAAACATAAAAATTCAGTTAGGCCTCAACAAACCGGCGTGGAAATTATATATAGACTGGATCTGGGGAATAACATCACGCTTTGACTTTGGTCCTTCTTTTGCTTATGAAACTTCTGTTAACAATATCATAAGAAGCGATATAGGTTATACTTTACTTCTCCTTTTCGGATCACTGATACTGGTGTATCTCGTAGCCGTTCCATTAGGTGTTTTTGCTGCCGTTTATAAGCATTCCATCTGGGATTATTCCCTTACGATATTGGGATATATGGGGTTTGCACTTCCTCCTTTTCTTCTTGCTCTCATACTTATGTACTTTCTTAATATCCATTTTGATCTGTCTGTCGGCGGATTTTTATCAAGTAAATTTCAGAATGCACCATGGAGTTTTGCAAAAATATGGAATCTGATTGAACATTTGTTTGTACCCATTGTGGTTTTGACATGGTCCAATATAGCCTTCCAGGCTCAGACTATTCGTGCAACTATGTCCGATGAGATAAACAAGCCTTATGTTACAGCTGCGACAGCAAGGGGAATGCCGAGAAAGGAGATGCTGTTTAAATATCCTTTAAGGGTTGCCATAAATCCGCTTCTAAGCACTATCGGCTTTGATGTTAACCGTATATTCTCAGACCTTCCGATTGTAGCTCTTGTTTTGAATCTTCCGGAACTTGGTCAACTTCTTATAAAATCTTACATGAGCTTAGATATGTATACTGCAGGTGCGATTCTTCTGTTAGTAACCTTCATTATAGTTTTTATGAATTTCATTTCTGATATTCTGCTTGCAATTATAGATCCGAGAGTGAGAATTTATGGAGGTAACTCACGTTGATATCATTTGATTCTCTTTTTCAAAGGTCTAAGAGATCTCCATCAAAGGAAAAAGATTATTATGCAGCAAACTATTGGCAATTGGTTTGGAAACATTTTCTTAGGCACAAAACAGGCAGGTTGGGAATCTTTGTTTTAGGCTTTATGGCCTTTTGTGGAATATTTGCCGGTTTTTTATCTCCTGTCAACCCTAACGGGCTCGACTCAATGGCCATTTTAGCTCCTTCTCAAATGCCAAGGTTCTGGGATTCAAATGGTTTTTCTGTCCGTCCGTTCGTATATGCAATAACCACAAAAAGGGATCCTGTTACTCTTAGACCAATTGCACAACTTAATCCATCAAAAAGAATATATATTTACTTTTTTGTTTCCGGTTTTAAGTACAAAATATTGGGTATCAAAAGCAATACTCATTTTTTTGGCACCAAAGATGGGAGAAAAATTCATATATTAGGTACCGATGAGCTTGGAAGAGATTTTTTTTCAAGAATGCTTTACGCCACAGGAGTCTCTCTTTCTATAGGTGCAACAGGTGTTTTAATAGCATTTGTACTCGCCCTTATAATTGGTGGTATTTCAGGATATTTTGGCGGAATTGTGGATAATATTATCCAGCGTTTAACTGAGATTGTTAGAGTTATTCCGGTAATACCGCTCTATATGGGGTTAGCTGCCGCTTTTCCGAAGGATTGGTCTTCTGCTCAAATCTACTTTGCAATGACTCTGATTCTGGGACTTGTCGGATGGCCTACTCTTTCACGCAGAATCAGAAGTCAATTCTTAATGATAAAAAACGAAGATTATGTTCTTGCCGCACGTGTTGCAGGGGCAAGCCACAAAAGGATTATACTCAGGCATCTCCTGCCTTCTTTTATTAGTTACATAATAATTGATCTTGTTATCTCTTTTCCTTATATGATTTTGAGTGAAACAGCCTTGAGTTTCATTGGGTTGGGACTTAGACCGCCTACTATCAGCTGGGGCGTTTTACTGCAATCAGCTCAAAGCATAAAAATAATTGAAGAAACCCCAAGACTTCTATTCATTCCGGCTTTTTTTATTTTTGCTGCCATTTTATCATTTGTGGTGATTGGAGATGCTCTTCGCGATGCCTCAAATCCCTATGAAAATCAATTATAAAGATGATAAAACAAATGTCGAGTGAACAAGGTTATGAAACAGTGCTTGAGATAAAAGATTTAGGAATTTCTTTCAGTACCGACGAAGGTGATGTGCGTGCCGTTAACGGGGTCAGCTTTGCTCTTAAAAAAGGTATTACATTAGGTATAGTTGGTGAAAGTGGTTCGGGAAAAACCGCTACAACGCAAAGTATTTTAGGTCTACTTTCAGAAAATGCCCGCATCGATAACTGCAGTAAGGTTATTTTCAAACATCCCCAAAAGGGAATTATCGATTTGATTAAATTGGGGAAAAACGATACGAATTGGTCTGATATAAGAGGACGTTACATATCAATGGTGTTTCAAGAGCCTTCCGCTTCCTTTTCTCCAATATACAGGATTAGAGATTATTTTTATGAGACAATGGACTTGCATCTTAAAATAAAGGATAAAAACAAACGTGAAGAATTTTCACTTGAGATGTTAAGCAAAGTGGGCATACCTGACCCGAAAGGATGTTTTGGGCGATATCCATTTGAACTCTCCGGCGGAATGAAACAACGAGTTATGATTGCAATAGCTTTGTTGACACATCCGCTTGTTGTTATAGCTGATGAGCCGACAAGTGCACTGGATGTCGTTGTTCAGGCACAGATACTTCTTTTGCTAAGGAAATTGCAGCAGGATCTTGGTATGTCATTAATTTTTGTATCTCACGATTTCGGAGTAATAAGACAGATAGCCGATGAGGTAGCAATTATGTATCTTGGAGAAGTAGTGGAATACGGTTCCATAAAGCAGATTACAGCTTCCCCGTTTCATCCTTATACTAAGCTTTTATTGGGAGCCATACCACGTTTTGAGCATAGAAATACTTTTCTCAGCTCTGTTCCCGGAGATATTCCTTCCCCTTTGAATCGTCCTTCCGGATGTCCTCTGCATACTCGTTGTCCCAGCATAATAAAAGGATTGTGTGATAAAAGTTCTCCTAACTTTTTAACTATCAAAGGAAAACACAAAGTACGTTGCTTTTTTTGTGAAAAACTTATGAAGGAGGGAAATTAAAGGTGTATGAAAATAAAGATGTTTTGTTAAGCATCAAGGATTTAAAAGTTTACTATTCTACAAGCAAAGGAATCTTTAAAAATTCTGCAGGTTATATAAAAGCCGTAGATGGTGTAAATCTTAACATATACAGAGGTCAAACATTGGGGCTTGTAGGAGAAAGCGGATGCGGAAAAACCACCTTAGGTAAAGGTATTTTAAAGCTGGTGAAACCATTTGGCGGTAATATCTATTTTAATATTGATGGAAATTCCCATGACACAATAAATCTTCATGAAAAAGAATTTCGCTCTTTTCGCAAGCAAGTTCAGATGATATTTCAAGATCCTTACGCATCTTTAAATCCAAGGATGACCGTTAGGGATATTATTGCAGAGCCGCTAATATGCCTTGGCTCTATGAAATCTACAAATGAAATAGATAAAAAGGTATACGAAGTTGCAGTTATGTGCAATCTTCATCCGGAACATCTGTCGCGTTTCCCGCATGCCTTTAGCGGTGGGCAAAGGCAGCGTATAGCAATAGCCAGAGCTTTGGTTTTAAATCCTAGCTTTATAGTTTGCGATGAGCCTGTATCCGCGCTTGATGTTTCAACTCAGGCAAATATTCTTAATTTGCTAATTAAACTTAAGAAAGATTTTGGCTTAACATATCTTTTTATAGGCCATGACCTTAATGTGGTTGCTTATATATCTGATATAGTTGCTGTTATGCATATAGGCAAAATAATGGAAATTGGTACCACGGATGATATATTCAACAATCCCACTCATCCTTATACCAGATTGCTTCTGAGGTCTGTGCCTGATGTTGACAAAGAAAATATAAAGAAATTAAGAATGTTTTCCAGAGCATTTTCAGAAAAATTTACCAACAGTCATGGATGCAACTTTCGTTCAAGGTGTGAATACGCAAAGGAGATTTGCAATAAAACTGCTCCGTCTCTTAGAACCTTAAATAGCAAAAATGAGCATTTTGTAGCGTGTAATTTTGCAGAGGATGTTATCGTGTCCGAATATTTTTATAAAAAAAAGGCGGTGTAATGAAAATGGGACCTGTTTGTTTAATTATAATAGATGGATTAAGACCTGATGCCATAAGGATGGATATTAGTCCAACTTTATGGCATCTCTCAAAAAACGGAGTTTTTTCACCACGAGCTATTTCAGTAATGCCTTCGATTACTCTACCATGTTTTTACTCCATATTCTTTGGAATTTCGTCTCAGAGACATTTGGTTTTGTCCAACGAGAATAACACAACAAAAGTAAATTACCCTAATCTAATAAAAACTCTATCCGAAAAAGGGCTAAAGTGCGGCGTTTTTTTTGACTGGAAACCTCTTTTGCGTGTAGTCGGAGATCCTGAAGCATTAGATTGCTGCTTTTTTGAGGATGAGGAAAGTTCTAGTGATAAAATATCTGATGGAGATCACAGAATGTTTTCATCTGCGGCTAACTATATGTCATCCGGAAGGGCTGATTTTATTTTTATTTATCTGGGGTCCGTTGATATTGTCGGACATCAATTTGGATGGATGTCCGAGAAATATATTAATCAAGTTAATTTTATCGATAAGAATTTGGGTATTTTTATAAAGGATCTTCCCGAAGAAACCACATTGTTAGTTCATAGTGATCATGGAGGGCATGGCTTTTCTCATGGCAGCGACAAAGATGAAGATATGCGTATTCCATGGATCGCCTGGAAAAAGAAAAGAAATAAGGGATATTTGATAGATAATCAAGTGAGCATTCTTGACACTGCTCCAACTATTTTGTCTCTTATGGATATTCCAATTCCGAGCGAGTGGGACGGAAAAGTAATAAAAGAAGTATTTAAATTAAATTAGAGGGAGAGATAATTATATTTAGGAGAGCGCTCTTTATGAGTGGAAGTCATATCACAAACTATTTTTTGAGTAAGGCCGCGTTCAAGTCTTTTTTTCTAACCTGATCTTCAGGTATTTTTTAGTTGTGATATTTTGAGTCGTCCTATATAATCAAGATCATGAATACTAATCTGGATTTTAATTGAAAATGAACGGTAGTTTACAAAAATTGTCATATCCAGCCGATCTGAACGATCACAATGAAATAAAGAAAAACGATTTGTTTGAAACTCTTCGGTATCGGGAGATTGCATTTAACTCCTTATGATAAAAACAACAAGCAATGAAACTAAGATATTGATATTTACATCACTGGCGCATTTTTTGTTTCATTACTATGCAATGCTTTTCCCTGCTCTCGCCATACCGCTGATGCTTTCATTGAAATTGGATTTGGCAGATGTTTTTAAACTCGGTTTTTTTATGTATCTTTTGATGGGCATCGGATCGCTACCGGCAGGATATCTTTCCGATAGGTTTGGGAAAAAAAACAGCATAATTGTATTTTTTCTCGGATCGTCCATATCACTGATTTTGGCTGCTCTTACACATAATCGCACTGCCTTTATACTGTTTCTCGGAATGATCGGACTTTTTTCAAGTATCTGCCATCCGGCCGTTATGGGTTTGATATCTGT
>JAADFJ010000081.1 GCA_013152955.1 Campylobacterota bacterium | reverse complement strand
AGGAAATTTTAAAGTTATCGCCCAAAGAAGAGCTAATCCGTTGGGATAAACATGCCCAAAGGTGTCGCTGAAAAGGGATCGGGTTATAACGAATAAGGTTAGATTGTGGTTCGTTCCTCACACAATCTAACCTTATTCGTTAGCGGTGACCATCAATGATAAAATGTCTTTTTGCATTACCAAGTTTTGAATATGCTTGTTTTGTTAATATGCCAGAAATTAAAATTGGTATTATAACTGCCAACTCATATGCTGTAATATCTTTTTTTGGAGCATAATCAAAACCGATTAATATATCCATATCAATAATGTAATTCTTTAAGTCCATGGAGTCCCTGTGAGTGATAATGATAATAGACCGCCAATACCATCAGGTATGAGACGCAAGGTGTTAGTCGAGGCTGGGCATAGATGCGCCTTGCCAACATGCAGGCACATTGATGTTGATGTCCACCATATAGTCCCATACGAGAAATGCAAAAAACATAAATACGAGAATCTTATTGCTCTATGCCCAAATTGCCACCGAAGAACACATAAAGGTGAAATCGACATAAAATCATTAAAAACATACAAAGCAAATTTACGTTTTACCCATGATAAATTTTCCCAATTTGAAGTAGATATCCTGTTTGAATCTGCAAAGCTACCACCAAGACATGCCATACCATTCCCCCCATTTATGATTTTGCTTATAAAAAGATTATTAGAGTCCGGCTATGTACAGTTAAATAAAAACCCTCATGGGTCTGGATCTTCATTCGGGATGCAAATAAGTCCTGACCTTTTAGTAATAACTCCAAAGGGCAGCAATTTTGTAGCTTCCTTGGGGGTTTCTGAATTGTAAAAACCGCTAACCAGGTACTGAAGCCGACCCTGTAGACGGCTAGTTGTCTTTGCCACACCAGTGCCAGGGCGGCTTAGCACAATCGTTATGTGTCAAAGGAGAACAGATGATTTTTTCAATACCAAATGGCTTAGACACAGCGCAAAAGATACCTGCTGGAAGCTTTGTTGACTTGAATATATGGGAACGTCAACATATTGAAGAATGGGTTAGAACTAATCCAGAAATGCTTGGAGAAGATTTACTGATTGTAAGCATTGAGTTTGATCGTTTTAGTAACAGCAATGATCGACTTGACGTGTTGGCAGTAGACAGATCTGGCAATTTAGTTGTAATTGAACTAAAAAGGGATCCCGCTGCTGGATACGCTGATCTTCAGGCAATTCGCTATGCGGCAATGGTTTCCGCGATGACGATAGACCTTTTATTGCCATACTACATCTCATATCGTAAAAAATATTATGACGAAACTTTAACTGAAAGAGAAGCGCAAGAACAGATTATCGAATTTGTCGAATCAGATACTTTTTCAGAGCTTTCCAATAAACCAAGAATAATTTTATGTTCAGAGGGATTTTCTCAAGAAATAACAGCTACAGTTTTGTGGCTTCGTGAATCAGACATTGATATTAGTTGTGTGAAAATAACTCCCTACAAGGTTGGTGGAAATATCATCATTGTTCCTAAAGTTGTCATCCCGCTTGAGGAAGCAAAACAATATCTAATTGATATTAAAAGAAAAGAAGAGGAGCGGGAACAGTCAAAGAGAAAATATCGCCCAAAAACAATGAAAATCCTTATAGAAAACGAGCTGGTTCAAGAAGGAGATGTAATCTATCTTAAAAATGGGCTTCCTTCCCACCTCGAATATAAAGAAGACAATCCTACATTTAGGGCAACGATTACAGGAAAGCTTGGACAAAGCAACGCTGTTCTTTGGGAGAAAGATGGAAAAGAATATTCCATTTCCGCATTAGCATGGAAAATATTCAAAGACTCACATCCTGACAAAAAAGACCCTGGTGGAGTGAATGGGAATTGGCACTGGGTTAACTCAGAAGATAAACCTCTATGGGATATTGCTGAGGAATTTTTAGCAAAAAACACATAACAAATCACTGTACTGGATTTTTACTCCGCTGCGCTCCGTAAAAACCAGTGAGCTCAGCCGTTATGTTTAAGAATGATTAATGTTGCTAACCAATGGAAACCATAAATAATATGAGTAAGTTCCCTGATGTAGCACTTTCATATGATGAACGAATTCCTGCTGATGTCTTTGAGGATTTTGAATCTTTTATTAGCAAAACAGGTTTGTCATATACAAAGGAGTCACAAGAGCATGGACCATTTGCCGGAGTTGAATGGTTATTGCCAACAGCAGTTATATTATTCATTGGTAAGGCATATTTTGATTCATTTTTTAAAGAAATGGGGAAAGACCATTACCACTTAATAAAAAATGGTCTTCATTCATTCAGAAAAAAATTTCTTTCGGAAGCTGCAAGTAACCAGTATAAACGAGTGTCTGTTCCTTCCACAAAAACACCTAAAGACCCTATTTTTTCCATACTATTTTCAATAATGGCAAAGACAAAAAATGGTCAAAATATCAAATTTCTTTATCCAGTCAGTATTTCCGAGCAAAAATTTCATAAAAGCACAGAAGCGTTTCTCAACTTGTTGGCCGAAAACTACTCAGCAGAAAATGATGATCTGTCTATTCAATTACAATCATTTACAAGGAAACAGGATGCTATTTTAGTCAGATTCAACCAATCTAGCCAAAAGGCAGAGATCATTGACCCGGTGGAAGAGATAAGACGACAAAAACACCCAGAAGATATGGAGAAGGCAAAGAAGAGTAACTGAAGAAAGCAAAGAAGAGGCTTTAGGGCAGCACGCACTGCGGAGCAGAAACCTGGCGACTTCCAATTAAAGTTCACAAGTAAACTGAGAGAGGTAACTGCCATGGTAAAACAACTGCAAATCAAAGCTGGACTGAAATATAAGTCCACCCTGGTCATCCTTGGATGGCTTGCGTTCTTTGGGGCATTTTTACCCAGTGGGGTCAATTACCCAGTGGGGTCAGGTCTTTCATCGTGACAAATTTGTCACGATGAAAGACCTGATAATCATATGAAAGGTTTTAGCTGGCCAGACTTT
>JAADFJ010000080.1 GCA_013152955.1 Campylobacterota bacterium | reverse complement strand
GTAGCGAAATCTAGCCAGCGGATGGTAATCCGCCGGGCCGTTAGGTCTCGCCGCGTAGCGAGCGGTAGCGAGTGGAGCGGTGAGACCTAACCATCAGCGATGAGCGGGCGCGACAGAGAGCACGAAAACCGACATGCCCGATAACCTGAACAAAACTAATGGACCTAAATTCAACGCTGCGGTAAGCGTTCCGCTCAATCGCTCTTGTTAGGCTTTTTCTTTTGATTATTTGTAGTAATATTTTCTTTTCTATTTTTTTCTATGTTATTTCTAGCAAATTCAAATAGAACAGTATCAGCACTAACAAAATAGTTGTTTTCTGATTTTTCTATATTTAATTCTTTCGACTTTCGTTGAATCTTGTTTATAATTTTTTTCATTGTCTACTTGTCTCCTCAAGTTTTCGTTCTGCTTTCTGATAAACCTCAGACTTTATAGTACACATCAAACGCACTACTAAAAATAATGATAGTATATCTGCAATTATGTACCCAAATCTTGTATCTAAATCATAATTAAAATAGTTTATATGCCGGTGATCAATACAAAGGAATCCAAACATTAGTTTTTTATATTGACTATTACTTTGTACAATTTTTGTATCTCCAAACATATACTCTTTAAACTCTCGGCATAAAGAAGCATTGACTAGAGTCATCGGTACAACTAATGTACTTTTATAACAAGATTCTGTATACGGTCTTACATTTTTCGAGTCAGTATCCCAACAAACTTCCCAAGAAGAATCTACTTCGGGTAAATCACGTAATTTATTCCATATTGAGATAAGTTGATTTGGGAATTTATAGTTTGTTCGCACAAATTGACCGTTGATACGTTTATTTTTATACTGTTCATCTTTCACAGCCTGTGGGATGTTGTTACATATATAAAATCTGCCAGTTTCTTGTATTTTCTTAAATGCAGTGTTGTCATTAATATCAAATTCGGT
This sequence comes from Campylobacterota bacterium, assembly GCA_013152955.1. Classification (GTDB taxonomy): domain Bacteria; phylum Campylobacterota_A; class Desulfurellia; order JAADFJ01; family JAADFJ01; genus JAADFJ01. Next base: position 2,125 of record JAADFJ010000080.1, on the reverse strand, counting down.
GAATGGACATCTGTCTTTTCGGTATAGATCAATTATTTTATTATTTTCATATGGCGCTTTAATTGTTACTCTTGGGGTATATTTCGATCTTTGATCATAATATTTCAATACATATTTTTCTGATATTGAAAAAGATTCGAGTAATTTCTCCCAAAGAAATAAATCAATATCTTTCTTCTTTTCCGTAATCTGATCTAGATTTGCAGCGTTAACCGCCTCCTCAAGCGCTATATGTTTTATTGCGGCTACTACGAAATATTGCGCCAAAATAGATTGAAGTTCACAAACTAATTCATTCAAAACAGGTATCGATTTTTCACCGTTGAATAGATTTATTGAATACTTTTTACTTGTAGAAATTTCCATATTATATGGTTTTACCTTCCTTTACCGCGTTTCGATAGCCTAACATCAGCGATGAGCGGGCGCGGACAAGAGCACCGAACTTGATACGCCCAACAATACAAACAAAGACCATATCTATAATTTCACGTATTCGTTAGCGTTCCGCTCTATTGCAACGTTAGGCTAGGCTCCTCCATCGGACCTACTTTTGTCATGTTCAATTGATGCTATATTTGTATTATTAGGGTTTGGTGGAGGAAGTGCATTATCTAAAATCCTATCTTCTATCCTCTCTATCTTTTTCTCAAGTTTTTCTAGCTTACTTTGTAGTTCCCTTAGTGCTCCTATTACATTCATGTCATTTTGCGCAGATTTTTCTATTCCTTTTGCATGTATTTCTAAGGACATTTGAATTTCTTTAATTGTTTATTTTATCGAAAACACAAAACTCCCAGCATCAAAGAAAGCTCTAATTTTTTTCATTAGCTCCCTCCTCACCACTAGTCAACTGAAATTTAATAAGTCGTTCATTAAATTTATCCATTGCTTCTGTAAACTCTAGTCTACTTTTTTTTATCTGTTTTGTATGCTGACTAAACCACGTAACAGTCTCTTCTGTTAATTTTTTTATTTCTAAGTCTTCTTGGTAATTGTTCTCTTGTTCTAATTGTTCACGCATGTGCTTGAACCCAAGAGCGTAAGATGCTATTTCTTCATCTTTTATAGTATAAACTTCCCACGCATCAATTTTTCGTTTCGTAATATGCCTGGCTATACAAAAGGTATCTCGATTGCATCTATTCCTTCTGCTTTGAGCCCCTTGAGCAATTAACACACTGCCTTTTTGATGACTGAATCTTCTTCTTTTAATAGCTGGTTTTTTCATTACAGCTGATTGTGAATCATGCAATATTTTATGTTTTCTAGTTAAATTATCCGACATAGAAGTCTCTCCAAAGTTACTATAGCTATATAATATAGATTTTTAATTTAGTTGCCTAACGCCATGCTCAGCGGCAGGGTAAAGTGACGGTTTTTTGTGTGAAATGGAGTTTGCGACATACACAAAAAAACGGCGCTTTACCCTGTTCGCTGGAGCATTTTGATAGGCTTATTTTCATCATACCTTAGCTTTGTTATTTCAGCTTGATTAACAACTATCGTACTATTTTCGCCTAGAGCTATTTTTACTTCATCAATATCTATTTTGGTAGAAGAAACCAATGTTTTTCCTGAAGCAGGGTCTCTGTGAATATTGGAACCAGAAATAATACCTATACTCGGAGATAAACAGCTGTTAATTGGCTCGTGAAATATAACTCTGAGCGATTCTTTGTGACTCACTCCTTCAAGATCCATAACTAGCAACGACCTACTTATGTAAAATGTTCCTTTGTAGTCTCTATTTTCATCATCTTCATAATCAATTCTAACTTTCGGTTTCCCAAAAATTGACTTTCTAACTGAAAGAGTTTTCTGTATTATTTTTGACTCTCCGGCTGCGTTCCAGTTATACATATAGTAGGAACCATAGTAAAACCTATACTTATCGTTAACTAACGTAGTAAATAGACCATAAATTATGGGAAGTACGCTTGTAACAAATACTGTAAGGACTACGCCAGAAAAGACATTTATCCAGTCAACCTTATGCATCAATTCTTGCAATTAAGAACGCTCCTTCATGTAAGCCTAACGGCCCGGCGGATAAGTGGAGGTTCGACGAATAATTCTTGAAGCGTAGCGGAAGGAGATTATACGTCGGTTCTCTACTTCATGC
>JAADFJ010000079.1 GCA_013152955.1 Campylobacterota bacterium | reverse complement strand
CAACCTATGCCATTTACATTGCCGGCCTTGTTTTTGAGTGGATTAAGAAAAAAGGAGGCCTTGTTGAAATCGAAAAAATAAATATCAGAAAGGCAAAAAAACTTTACTCATGTATTGATAACAGTGGTTTCTACGACTGTCCAACCGAGTCATCGAGCCGTTCCCGCATGAACGTACCATTTACTCTCTCAAATTCCGAACTTGATGGAACTTTTCTTGAAAAGGCAAAGGCAGCAGGACTGGTAACACTGAAGGGACACCGCTCTGTAGGTGGCATGCGTGCTTTATAACGCCATGCCTGAAGAAGGAATTGATGCCCTGATCGGTTTTATGGAAGAGTTCGAGCAGAAGCATGGGTAGTAGGGGCAATCCCCTGTGGTTGCCCAAAAAAAGGCACCAACAAACCCAATTAAACCTAGTTAGAGTCTGTCCATAAATTGCCTTTTTTATTCTTGTCATGCCCGAAGTCTTTAATCGGGCATCCAGAACTCATTGAAAACAATTGAAAAGATTGGATTCCGGCTTAAGGACTGCCGGAATGACAGATAGAGAGACTGAATTTATGGACAAAGCCTAATTAAATAAGTTCTGTGTCGTCTCTGTAAGTATCGTAGATTTCTCTGAATTTTTCAGATGATTTTCTAAAGGCATCAAGAACTTGCGGATCAAAATGTTTCGGTACGGTTCTTCCATCACCCTCTGTAATTATCTTTACAACAGTATCCTGATCAAGCGCAGGCTTGTAGGGTCTTTTGCTTCTGAGGGCATCATATTGGTCGGCAATATTCATCATTCTGCCTGATATAGGTATTGCTTCCCCCTTAAGACCTGAAGGGTAGCCTTTTCCATCCCACCTTTCGTGATGACTTAGCGCGATTTCTTCAGACATCTTCAGATAAGGCGACATTGAGCCTCTCAGTATCTTTGCACCGATTGTGGTATGTATCTTCATAACCTCAAATTCATCACAGGAAAGATGTCCTTTTTTAAGCAAAATATTGTCTGGAATAGCTACTTTGCCGATATCATGCATAGGAGATGCATAATTTATAGTTTCCGTATATTCCGCATCCATACCCATAGCGATAGAAAGTTCTTTTGTATAAAAACCAACCCTTCGTATATGAACGCCGGTGTCTTCGTCTTTATACTCGGATGTAAGAGTAAGACGGTAAACAGTCTCGATATATCCATCTCTTACCTTTCGGTATACTTCATCCAATTGATCGAGGGCAGTCTGTAAGTGCTTTGTTCTAGTTGCAACCTGTGCTTCAAGAATTATATTATGATTTTCCAGAAAATCATGATACTCCTTTATTTTAAGGTTGTTTTTAATACGTAATGACAATTCCTGAAGATCTACCGGTTTAATCAGAAAGTCGTTTGCTCCTTTTGATATGCCTGTGAGCTTGTCACTCCTTTCATCAAGTGCTGTTAGAATTATAATCGGTATATGTTTAGTTGTTTCTTGGGCTTTAATCTGTTCTGTTGCATCAAATCCATTCATTCCAGGCATCATCACATCCATGAGTATTAGATCCGGCATATGCAGATAACTGTACTCAACCGCTTCATATCCGTTGTTGGCAATCACTGTTTTATACCCGAGATTTTCACAAAAATCCTTAAAAAGATTTGCATTTTTTTCTTCATCATCAACTATAAGAATAGTTGGGGTCTTTGCCTTGAAAATTATACTCTCCATTATCATCTCCCTTTTCTTACACTCCTTGCTTCAAATATATTCCGACAATAAACCTGTTGCTCTTACACTTCCTTGTTTCAAGGGTAACCTGACAATAAATCTGCTACCCTTACTTGGTTCGCTTTCGGCCCATATTTCGCCATTATGCGCCTCAATTATTTTTTTACAAAGGGTTAGTCCAAGCCCTGTCCCCTTATACTTTTTGCTGTAAGAGCTCTCGATCTGTTCAAACGGTTTAAAAATATTATTAAGGTTTTCCTTCGAAATACCTATACCTGAATCTTCGACACTTAACTGGATAAAGTTTTCTTTGGGTTTAGAGGTTTGGGGTTGAAATTCAGGGCTATGAAGAATGCACGCTCTTATCTTTATCGTGCCATTTGCAGGCGTGAATTTCTCCGCATTACTCAGCAGGTTTACCAGCACCTGTTTCAGTCTTTTTTGGTCTCCTTCAAACACATCAATATTTTTGTCTATTTCTACATCTATTTTCATACCTTGCTTCAGCGCCTTTTTCTTGATAAACATAAGGCTTCTGTCAATAAGCAGCCTTACATCCACAGTAGAATGTTCAAGGTGCAGTTTTCTTGTCTCTATTTTGCTTAGATCAAGGATATTATTTATCAGTGAAAGCAGGTGAGCGCCACCTTCGAATATATCATTAACATATCTCTCCTGTTTCTCTGAAAGCTTGCCTGTGATACCTTGAAGCATAAGATCTGAAAAACCGATAATCGCATTAAGCGGCGTTCTTAATTCGTGAGACATATTTGCCAAAAATTCGCTTTTGGTCCTATTGGCTGACTCTGCCGCCAACTTTGCCAACTCAAGTTCGGCTGTTCTCTTTTTAACCTTCTCCTCGAGCCCTTCTACCAATTTTACATTCTCGGTAGCAGTGGCTATCTGATTTCCTAGTACCCGAAAAAGCCTTACTTTGTCTTTTGTAAAAAACTGTGGTTCATCGCTGTAAGTATTAAATACTCCTATTACATAAGAGTCTGAAGATAAAAGCGGTACGGCCATTGAGGATTGATACCCCCTCTCCATGGCCTCATTATTCCAGAGGGCATAACGAGGGTCTGTAGTGATGTTATTCATCAACTGTGGGCTTTCTGTTTTTATAGCCATGCCTGTCGGCCCCATTCCTTCTGGAGAATCATCCCATTTAACAGTTATGCTGGACAAATATCCCTCTTCAAAGCCTGCGTGCGCAACAGGTTTTACATCATAGCTTCCTTCTTCGATAAACCCCAGCCATGCCATCTTTAATCCAAAGTCACGAACCACGATATTACATATGGCATCGTAAACATTACCCGTAATCGATTCTGCGCTAATAACATTAGAGGCATCAACAAGGGCCATCATCTCCTCACTGTGTTTCTTTAGCTCCTTTTCTACCAGTTTGCGTTCGGTAATGTCATAGGCATAGATTCTAAGAGCCTTTTTCTCGGGAATAAGGTGAATATATTCCCCTAAAATAGTACCGCCGATATCTACTTCAGCGTATGTGCTTTCTTTTCCCTCTGACTCCAAATCCTTCACTATTGTCGGTAGATTGGCTGGCATGATTTCAGCAGCTTTAATTTCCAACTCTTTTATAACTCTTTGGGCTACCGGATTAATGTAGGTGATATTGTAGTTTTTATCGCACTCCACAACAGGGTGCGGTGTTTTTTCAGGAAACGAGGCAAGAGCGGCGATATTCTCCA
>JAADFJ010000078.1 GCA_013152955.1 Campylobacterota bacterium | reverse complement strand
GGCGGATTTGGGACTCAAAATGATCGTTTACGGATTAACAGAAGTGCCCTTAACTAACCGGTTAGCCCTTCAAATTTTAATTTTTAAATCTTGCTCGATCTTAACCTTCTATGAAGGCACTTATTGTGCAGCGGTCTCATTATATTCAAAAAACAGCCAACGCAGAAGTTGTAATGCATAGGAGAGAATTTTTTAAGAGACTGATTTCGATGACGGCTGTCGGCATGTTGCCGGCTGCAAAAAGTTTGATTGCATGCAGTATATGGCCGCTCTATTTAATTACAAAAGAAATTGTTGACGTAAGTCAGGTTGAAATTAAAACTATTGTGCCGCAATGGAAAGATCCTCACGATTATGTTCTTAAACCGAAAGATAAGTTAATGCTTGACAACGCTTCATTATTTTTTGAGATAGGATTGGGGATTGAAAAAAACACAGAATTAAAGAACAGTGTTGTGCTATCCGAAAATTATCCTAATCTCATAAGAAAGCATAAGGTCGGGAATATAATAATCGCAAATCCTCATATATGGCTTGATCCGATAGTTGTAAAAAATTATATTATACCCGGTATGCTTAATGTTTTGATCAAAAAATATCCCTCGGTTGTAAGTATAAAAAAAGTGAAGATGTTCAAAGAGCGATTAAATGAAATGAACAGGAGATTTGAAACTGATTTGGCTGCCGTAAAATCGGTTCCTTTTATAACGGAGGAAGGAGCATTTGATTATTTTGCCAGACGTTATCATCTCAATCTTGCAGGCAGTGTAGAACGGGATAAAAGTAAGGCGGGATCGAACATCAGATGGCTTTACGATTTATCCGGTATAATAAAAAGGCAAAATGTGCATGTTTTGTTTATACATGCGGCGAGTTCAATTGAACCGTTTAGGATTTTTGTGGAAGATTACGGGCTTAAAATATACAGACTCTATCCTCTCGGGTACGGGCAAAGCAGCTACAAATCAATGATGTATAGCAACGAAAAGACGATTTTAAAGGTATTAAAGAGATGGGCATAGCGGAAGGGAAGGAGAGAAGTATTATTGAAAATGAGGGAGGTGCAGATGATTAAAGTGACAAAAGAGAGATTGACTTCTGAGTCTATAGCGGAAATCTATGATGAGGTTAAAAAAGATGCTGCCGGAGCGGTACTCATATTTGTCGGAACGGTAAGAAATTGCACTAAAGGCAAAACGGTTTTATTGATAGAATATGAATGTTATGAAAAAATGGCCGCCGCTCAACTTCAAAAAATTGCAGACGAGGCTGAGCATCGGTGGAAATTGCAGGCCTTAAGAATAGTGCATATATATGGAACACTTGAACCCGGAGAGATATCCGTGATTATCGCTCTTTCATGTGTCCATCGAAAAGAAGCTTATGAAGCCTCCAGATTTATTATAGATGCTGTTAAACAGTCTGTTCCAATCTGGAAACGTGAAAAATTTAATGATGGAACGGTTGAATTCGGAAAATCCGAATATAATATGGAATTATTATGGTAGAAGAGCTTACGGCAGAAAATATAGATGAGAGAATAGCTGAAAACAGACTAATGTTCATCTATTTTTATGCTGTGCCATGCGAAAGCTGTGAGTTTATGAATCCTGTAATCGAAAAGCTTTCGCAAATTTTTACGAATATTCCATTTGCGAGAATAAATATTGTTGAATATCTTGATGTTTTTGATAAGTATGATATAGTTAACACGCCCACTATGATTTTTTTTAGAAATGGAAAAGAAGCTTGGAATGGAATAGGTCAGCTTACATTAGATGCTATACTTTTTCAAATAAAGCGTTATATTGAATAGAAATAAAAATGTGGAGGTTTTTATGAAGAAGATTTTTGGTTTTGTAGCAATTGCTGCGGTTTTGGGTTTTGCGGGATTCAGTGTTCAGGCGCATGCAGCAACCGGCAAAGCATTGTTTCAGACAAACTGTGCAGCATGTCATGGAGCTAATGCAACAGGCGGTGTCGGTCCTAATATTGTAGGTAGAAGTGCGAAGGATGTAACAGATGCGATAAAGGATATTCCTATGATGGCGGGATTAAAGGGAACCATTACAAATGCTGATGAAAAAGCAATTGGTGATTATCTACAATCGCTAAAAAAATAATTACATGCACCATGAAGATCTGTCTTTTTTGTGCAATATACGACATAAAAAATATTAGATTTTGAGTTAGGGGAATTCATGAGAAGATTGCTTATGGTAATAACAGTATTATCGATCTTCGGTTTTGCGGGATTCAGTGTTCAGGCGCATGCAGCAACCGGCAAAGCATTGTATCAGGCAAATTGTGCAGCATGCCATGGAGCTAACGCAACAGGCGGCATTGGGCCGAACATTGTTGGAAGAAATGCAAAAGATGTGACATACGCACTAAGTAATGTTCCTATGATGATGTCATTCAAAGCCGGCATAACAAAAAGTGATGCTGATAATATTGGGAAATATCTGAGCCTGTTAGGCAGCAGCAAAATGAGAAAAAAAGAGAACAACACAGCCAATAATGTGATTATGAAAAGATCTTCCGCCGTAATTTTGAAAACAGAGAGAGCAACTATAGCTATGGGCAGAAGACTATTCAAAGATTCTTCACTGGGAACAAATGGAAAATCGTGTAACTCATGTCACATAAATATGGGGAGATCTTATAAAAGAGGTCCAATGGGAGCGATGAATTTCTTCAGCAGAGAGAAATACCCTCGCTATTTTATGATGGCAAAAAGGGTTATGTCGCTGGATCAGATTATCAATACCTGTGTAAAAATGGCACTGAAGGGCAAGCCGTTGAAATGGAATGACTCTAAACTTACAGCACTTAATGCGTATATTTCAAGTTTGCGCAAATAAAAATTTCAGATATATTGACTATTCTGCAGTCTTGTAAATGATACGGTCCGGGCGATTGAAAATGTTCAGCCGCCCGGGTCTCGCGTAAGATATTAACGTTATGTCTGATTTCCTTGCAATCTCAATACCTAATGTTGAAGGTGCGTTTCTACTGATAAGTATTGGGATACCGATTCTGGCGGTATACGCAACCATCTCTGAAGTCAATCTGCCTGTTGTATAGAGGGCGCCTTCAGGGATAATTCCATTCATCAGGAGTTCTCCGATGATTTTGTTTACTGCGTTGTGTCTTCCTACATCTGCCGCAAATCCCAATAACGATCCATCCGACATAAAACCTGCTATATGTACGCCATGCGTTTTCATTGTAAGATCCAGTCCTTGCAATGTGGTTTCCTTTATGAGTTTAGTGCAATCATCCAAACTAAGTTTGCACTCTGTGATACTCTTTTTTCTATTACCGCCGATTATCTCTTTTGAAATAGTACCGCCCGAGCATCCTGATGTTATTATCGAGTCATTCGGCTTTGGTTCTTTTATAGATTTAGCATATATAAATATGGATCCGTCCTCACATATTCTTATAGAATCAATCTGACTGTATTTGTCAATATATCCCTGTGCATAAAGAAAGCCTATTGCAAACTCCTCAAGTTTTTCAGGCAGAACCATAGATGTTGCAATTTCAACTGCATTAAGCAATAAATTAAAAGGTCTCTCTTCAATAACCGATTCCTGCTTGTATTGTATATCATTGCTTTTTATGACTACGCTTTCAATGGTTTTATATAGTTTTTTCATTTTTATCCGACATTTTTTCACCTCATGCAGCTTTTAAAGCAATTTAATGCAAATAACATTTACTGTTCAGTATAATGCCTGTTTTTAATTATTGAAGCGATGGAGCTTTATTGGTATCTTGGCCGTGCATTAAGAGCCTGTTGAAAATATATGCGAGAAGTAAGCTGCAATCTGCGTGCCTGTATGGTGCGGATGAACCGCATAGTACAGGCACGCGAAGCAATTCAAAAAAATATCGGTGAAAAAAAGATTACCATGCGCATTTTGGTATTTATGACGACAAACAGGAGTTTTTTAACAAACTGTCTGTTAATATTTGATATAACCCCTTGATTCAAGCTTATAACTTATCCAATCATATCTACCATCTAAAACTATCTTTCTTTGTACCCTGCAGTCATAACTCAACATTCCTTTCTCTTTTTATTTTTTGATTGATTGAATAGTGATCTTGACAAATGAAAACAGTTTGCGCAAGATAAACATATGTATATTAAAGGTACGGCATTGCAATAAATTTGAAATGAGAAATACCGGAAAATTTATCAAAAGAGATCTAAAAGTTCCGGAGACATCTAAGAATAGATCACCTCTTGCAGAAATTGTTGAGCTTGAAGATTGTCTATCCTGTGCTTATATAGGATATTGATTGCATACTGAATATATTGAATTTCAATTATTTTTAAAAAAACTGCAAGCCGTTGTTTTTTTGCGCTTGTCAGAAGAAGTTTACAACTAAGGCAAAAGTCGGATTGATGTGAAGCGACCTGAAATGATTATTTTTGGAGAAAAATATAATTTTATAAAATTAGAATACGAAAAGATAAAAAAGATTTTTACAAAAATTGAGTATATACAGCATAAAGATTCAAATTTAAAAGAGATTTTGTGCAGGATCAGAGATCTTATTATAAAAAATAAACCGGAATTGATTGTTCTAAACACTAAGGCGGCATTTTCTGCGGAAATTATAAAATATTTAAAAAATTCAGGGTTGAAAGGATCTAAATATACTACTATCGAATGTTTCCTGGAAGAATATTTATATAAATATTATATTCCGGAGGATAATTTAGATTTAAGTTTTTTGAAAAATATTAAGTCGTATTCAAAATGGCAATATTTTCAAAAAAGGGTGATTGATTATTTCGGGGTTTTTTGGCTCATCTTTTTTTCATGGCCTATTGTGCTTTATTCAGTCTATAGAATAAAAAAAGAGTCTCCAAAGGGACCAATACTATTTAAACAAAAGAGAGTGGGATTTAATGGAAAAGAATTTGAATGCGCAAAATTTAGGAGTATGTATACAAATTTAGGATATTCCAATCCTTATACTCAAAAAGATGATCCGAGAATATTTCCCTGGGGTAGGATTATGAGAAAAACCCGCATTGATGAACTTCCTCAAATGATCAATATTTTAAAAGGAGAAATGCACTTAATCGGCCCCAGAGCTGAGTGGAATGAATTAGTTCAGAAATATGAAAAAGAGATTCCCTGTTATAACAAACGTCATTTAATAGCACCGGGTGTAACCGGTTGGGCGCAAGTTAATTATCCTTACGGAACTAATATAGAAGATGCAAAGCAAAAGTTAATGTATGATTTATACTATATCAAACATTGGAATATTGGGCTTGAATTAAAAATTGTTTGGATGACGGCAATGACGGTGGTTGCCAAGAAAGGGGTCTAATCGATCGGGCAGCCTCAAGTCAATTCCGATCATAGTTTTACATTTGGCAGATATCCGTCTGCGCTTCAGTGGTCTCATAATAGAGATAAGATATGAAATTAAAAACCTTTTCCTTTCTTACTTTTTGAACGATCAAAAGTAAGATCATAAACCTTGCTTGTCTTTTCTTCCGTCTTCCTGCGTTGCAAAAGAGGTTACAGCCGAATAGGCAGCGCCCTCTTTTGTGCCTTGAATACGAAACAAAATTCTGCGCAATCCTGCAGCAGTTATCACTTAGTATGACCTTAGCAAAAAATCACCGCTGATGATAAAAAGCTGAAAATATCGGAAAATCATCTAAAAACAAAAAACTCGCAGTTTTGCTTTCTCTTTTATTATCAAATAAATCAAGCTTCTTCTAACACACCTTATTCCTACAAATAGTTCCGCTCAAACATTCTGTTTTTTATACGATGATTTTCCAACATTTTCTTAACACTCTTTCTCAAATGCGGATAAAGAGAAGAAAAAGTCATTAAGAGTCTTAACGGCATTACAAAATTTGTGTTAATAAATTCAATTTAATATGCGTTAAGAAAATGATACTGTCTGAGCGCAGCGAGTTTATCATTTTCAGTATATTAATGCAGAATTTTAGTAAATTTTGTAATGCCTTGATTTTTTGGTTCTTTTTCATCAAGGACAAAGAACAGATAAAAAAGACCTCAACGACAGTCATCAAACAAGAAAAGATGCTCAGGTACAGTGGTCTCATTATCTAACCTTTTCTTTCCTTTGCTTTCGTTACGATAGATCTTTGACCATTTCTATTTTTTTTAAATATGTGCAAAATATTTGCCGATTCATCAAGCGGTACAGTTATAAACGAAAACTTATCCAATATTTTTACTTCTTGTATGTCGCGAGAATCCATTCCTACTTTCTTATGTATGAACTCAACCAACTTCCTTATTGTGTATCCGTCTTTTCTCCCTAAGGCTACAAATAATCTTACTTTTTTATTTCTATCCTTTTTTGTTTCTTTAATTTCTCTATAGCTTTCTTCATCCAATTCATTTTTAAATTTTAACTTTAATAATTTTGCGATGATTTCCAACGGGTCATTGTTTGCTGTAATTTCTTCTGCAAACTGCGTGTATCCCGTATCCTTTTCTGCTAATTCCGTAGATAATAAATTATCTTTTATTTGATTTTTCTTAATTGCTATTGCTTGTTCTATTGTCGGCAGCAGTTCTTTTTTTATATTTGCCTTTGTCATTCGCTGCATAAACGAGAGCTTTCTATATTCGGAAGGCGTTACAAAAGTAATAGCCACACCCTCTCTTTTGGCCCTGCCTGTTCTTCCTATTCTATGAATATAACTGTCGGGATCCTGAGGCAGCGCATAATTTACGACATGCGTTAGACCTTCTATGTTTATGCCTCTTGCAGCAACATCTGTTGCTATAAGCATATTTAACTGCTTTTTTCTGAATCGTAATAAAATCCGCTCTCTCTTATCCTGCGATAAATCGCCATGTATGGCGTCCGCGTAATATCCTCTTTCTATAAGTTTGTTGGCTACCTCCTGAACAGCCACTTTTGTTTTGCAGAAGATCAGTCCGTAAAAGTCTGAAACAACATCTCTTATTCTACACAATGCTTCAAATTTATCCGATTCGGCAACTTCAAAATAGATTTCACTTGTAAGCGCCTCCTCTGTTTTTATAGAGATAAATTTACAGTTAGGAATATATTTTTTCGCCATTGTTCTTATCTCTTGAGGTATTGTCGCTGAAAATAGCATTATTCTTTTGTCATCATTAGTTGACTTTAGTATTTCTTCCACATCATCTATAAATCCCATATTTAGCATTTCATCTGCTTCGTCCAAAATAAAATATGATATTTTATCAAGTTTTAATGTTTTTCTCTTTATATGATCTATGATTCTTCCTGGCGTACCGACAACTATATCTATGCCTGCGCGTAATCTTCTTTTTTGAAGCTCTATTGATTGTCCACCGTAAATAGGAGAAACCGTTATATTCTTTTTGCCTTTAAAAGTGTTGATTTCACCCGAAACTTGAATCGACAATTCTCTAGTCGGAGTTAAAATCAAAACTTGCACATGATTTGCCTTTTCTTCCAAAAGATCTATCAGCGGCAGCCCAAAAGCCAATGTTTTACCTGTACCTGTGGGGGCTTGAGCCGTTATGCCGTTTTTTTCATTTAAAATCAACGGTATAATCTCTTTTTGAATGGGAGTCGCCTCCTCAAACCCCTTTTTTTTCAAAGTTTCGACTAAGTTTTCAGATAGCCCCATATGTTTAAATTGCTCAACGGTATTCATGTACACCTGCCTTAAATTATTTGATATTTACTTATTTATGCATTTGCAGACGTTTAGTTTGAATTGGTTTGTACGACTGTCTGCAAACAACAGATTCGAGCAAAAATGAATTCAAACAATTTTCGACGTAAAAATAAAAACAAGTTAGTAATCATGAAACAGAATTATGCGTCTTTTGCTGATAAAAGCAAATTACTTGTGCGTTAAATGTAGTTTCTTTCGGCGAAAAGAATGATGAAGGACAAATGAAGGACAATAAACATGAATAAATATGGATAAAAAGATGTAAATTTGTCTGACAATGGAAGCTGATTTCGAGAAAACAGCTATACTGCAAGGGGAACAGATATTTTCTCAAGCTGCTGCGATCGAGTTGGTTGCGTAACGGTCTCGTAATGGTAGACTCTGAATGCGCCGGTTACTCTACGATCAGCTTTCCTCTGAGCATTCCCATTTCACACTGAAAGTTATACTCGCCCGGCTTGTCTATGTTTAACTCAACTGTAACGTTTTTAAACGGAGTCAGTGTTGCTTTTTTATTGAAATCGGAAAAGATTACCTTCTCGGAACAGGACGCTGTTTCTTCACGGTAAAAGGTAAGTTTTATCGGTTTTCCCGCCTCAAAAACTAACAAATTTGGAGAATAACCGCCTTTTACTTTAATAAACGCTTCCTGGCCACCGGAATCGGTGGTCTTTATTTTGACGGCTTTTCTTTCGGAAAACCAAAAATACCAGCCTGCAAGAAACGAAAGAGCTATTCCAAGTAAAGTTACTATAATTTGATCTGCGGACATATTTGTTTACCTCCTTCTATAAATAAAGTTTGTGCGATATTTTCCTACTTCAGTCTAATTTCGGTTTGAATCTTCTCAAACGGTTTGCGTTTGAAACTACCGTAACAGAACTGAAAGCCATTGCGGCTCCGGCGATTATCGGCGACAATAAGATGCCGAAAAAGGGATAAAGAAGTCCAGCCGCTACCGGTATTCCAAGTCCGTTATAGAAAAATGCACCGAACAAATTCTGTCTGATATTTTTCATTGTAGCTCTGGAAAGTTCAATAGCGAGAGGGACGCTTTTCAGATTTCCTTTAATCAAGGTAATATCGGAAGCCTCTATAGCTACATCTGTGCCGGCTCCTATCGCAAATCCGATATCAGCCTGAGCTAAAGCAGGCGCATCGTTAAGTCCGTCGCCCACCATTGCCACAATTTTGCCTTCATTCTGCATTTTCTGCACGTTGAAGGCTTTTTCCGGTGGCAAAACTTCCGCAAACACCCGATCTATGTTGACTTGCCTCGCTATTGCTTTTGCCGTTCTTTTGTTATCGCCGGTTATCATTACCACTTCCAGCCCCATTTTTTTCAATTTAGCGATAGCCGCTTTGGAATCGGGTTTTACGACGTCGGCGACCGCAACTATTCCGGCAGCTTTTCCGTCAATAGCAATAAACATTGGAGTCTTGCCGTCATCGGCCAATTTTTTACTTTTTTCTTCTAAATCGCCCGTTTCAACAGAGTGGTTTTTCATCAGTTTGATATTACCTAAAAGTATTTTTTTCTCTCCGACAACCGCTTCCACGCCCTGACCCGGAATCGCATTGAATTCTTTCGGTTCATACAGTGTAAGAGATCTATCCGCAGCTCCTTTTATAATCGCTTCCCCCAGCGGATGCTCGGAAGCTTTCTCAACGCCGGCGGATAAACTCAACACTTCGTCTTCACTAAAATCTTTTGTGGTTATAATATTTGTAAGCAAAGGTTTTCCTTCGGTGATAGTTCCTGTTTTATCCAAGACAACAGTGTTTAACTTTTGCGCCGTCTCCATAGCGTTGCCGTTTCTAATTAATATGCCGTTTTCCGCTCCCTTGCCGACGCCTACCATCAACGAGACTGGAGTAGCTATGCCGAGAGCACAGGGACAAGCAATTATAAGCACGGTAACAAAGACTATCAAAGCGTAAATTAAATTAGGCTGCGGACCAAAATCGTACCAGACTACAAAAGATAAAATGGCGATAATAATAACTGCGGGTACGAAATAGCCGGCCACTCTGTCGACGATTTTTTGTATGGGAGCTTTTGAGCTCTGCGCCTGCTCAACCATGCCGATGATTTGCGAAAGAGCGGTGTCCTTCCCTACTTTTGTGGCTTTGAATTTAAACGATCCTGTTTTATTTATCGTAGCTCCTATCACTTCGTCATTCTTTAGTTTTTCTACGGGTATTGCTTCACCGGTAATCATTGCTTCATCAATCAGCGAGGAGCCTTCTGTAATTACACCGTCCACGGGGATTTTTTCTCCGGGCCTGACTAATATAATATCATCTAAAACCACCTCTTCAATCGGAATATCCGATTCCTGTCCGTTTCTGATAACCCTTGCCGTTTTTGCCTGCAGTCCCATAAGTTTTTTCATCGCCTCCGAGCTCTTTCCTTTGGCTCTGATTTCAAGCGCCATGCCCAGAACGACTAAAGCAACTATTATGGCGATCGCATCAAAAAACTGGTTTGCGAGTTCCGCTTTTGGAAAGATTTCCGGAAAGAATGTAGCTGTTGCAGAATATATCCACGCCGCGCTTATACCGGTAGATATCAGCGTATGCATATTAGCCGAACGATTTTTAAATGCCGCCCATGCTCCTGTGTAAAATTGAGAACCGCTCCAGAACATAATCGGCAGACTTAAAATGCTCATCGCAATCCACAAATAACGGAGTGTCGGAGCGCCTTGTCTGAATGCTTCCGGCAGTCCCAGAGAATCGGGGTAGCTGATTATTAAAAATGGAACACCGAGCACAGCCGCAAAGACAAATTTTCTAATTAAAGTTTTATACTCTTTCTCTCTCGCCAACTGATTTTCGTCAACCGGCTCTTTCTCGATTTTCTCTCTTTCGGAAAGTGTTTTTTTAGAGGAGAGTTTTTCTGTGCCGGCAGGCTCTATTGTTTTATACCCAAGCTTTTCAATGGTATTTTTGATTTCTTTTATATTGACTAAGCTAGGCAGGTATTTAATAAAAGCTTTTTCTGCGGCAAGGTCTACGCCGGCGGAAAGAACACCAGGGAGATTTTTCAATTCGTTTTCTATTTTCGTAACGCACGAAGCGCAATACATGCCTACAATTCCCAAACTTAAATCTGACTGACCGGTTTTATAGCCAGCCTTTTTGATGGCTTTGATTATACTTTCGGCAGTAACTTTTTTTCTGTTGAACTCTATTCGCGCCTTTTCAGTGGCAATGTTTACTTTCACAAAAATAATACCGGGAAGCTTTTTAATCTCGCTCTCTATCGTGGGAATACAGGAACTGCAGTGAATGCCGATTATCGGAATGTCTAATTTTTCAATGCCTTTACTGTTGATGCTATACGTAGCTTCAGATGAATTTATCGGTTTGATATATTTATTCGGATTTGATAAAAAGTTATTTTTACATTTTTCCGAACAAAAATCATATTTTGCGCCCTTTGCTTCCGCAGAATATTTCGATGGCGATTTAACTTTCATGCCGCATACAGGGTCTTTTACCATTTTAAATCCTCCTGTGATTCATTATTAGGGTGCTTTATGTACTTTTATATAGTTCGTAAATGATCATTTTGAAACGCTTGAAATTAATAGAGATACCTTTTATAGATATAATAAAAACGCATTCTTGAACTAAAATGTCCATCAGGTCAATTTATGGCATTTTCTGCATCTGCCCATGTTTCTCTCTCTTACCTCACTTCTATAATAACTATATTAGAGGAATCATTAACAGTATATTAATCAATTTAACTTATGTCAACAGGCCGAATTGCCTCATTTAAAAATCTATACGAAAAATAGTAAAATTGAAGAAGCTTAATTATAAGACCGCTGCACAATAAGCAGATTCACAGAAGTGTCCCATAGAATTTAATTTCCTGAAGATTGCCCTTTATTTGACTTCCCTGCGGGCTTTATGATGTTTCCCGTAACTTGCGTTTTGCTTCTTTGATTAACCTGTTAGTCCTTCATAAGTTTGCCTTATCTATAGAAAACTCATAAAAGGCTGTAAATCTGTTTATCGTACAACCTCTCATAATGTTAAAGGCTGTTGACACGATAAGGTTAAATAAACGGTAAAATAAATTCTCATTAAATTTTAATCAGTTGAGCAATTTGTAATATCCGATAATATATCTTTAATTTTTTTGGTGCGCCTGGAGGGATTCGAACCCCCAATCAGCGGATCCGAAGTCCGCTGCTCTATCCAGTTGAGCCACAGGCGCATCTACGCCGGTCATATATTTATCATTTTTATATTTTTTGTCAAATAGTTACCAATTAGAACTGATCAGGTCATATCTTTTGACTTATTTTCAGGTTTGCCAATCATTTAATAGAGGTGTCTTTAATGAGAGCGCTTTGTTTTTATCACTAAGAAACAGTAATGCAATATAAAAATCTCACCTTTAAAAAACTTCAAATCCCTTTTGGATTACTATTGACAGATAAAATTATCCATATAAAATATTATTGTCTTGATATTAAACTATTGGGATTATAATTAAATCAGGGGGGTGCGCAGGTTACAAACTGAGGTTAGGTTTATGCAGCAAAACTAAATAAAAAAGGGGGTATTATGTCAAAAATTTTTAGAAACGGTTTATTGATTGCGGCGACAGCATTGTTTAGTGTGCTGCTTCTTGCCGCAAACGGATACAGCAAAAAGAGCACTTATGTTTTAGGCGCGGATTTTTCTATTACGGGGCGGGCTTCATTCCTTGGCGACCCGGAAGCCAAAACTGTCAGACTTCTCGTCAGCGAGATTAACGCAAAAGGCGGGATAAACGGGCATCCGCTTAAGGTTATTATGTATGATGATGAGGGCAGTGCCACGAAAGCAAGACTGAATTTTCAACGTCTTATAAAGCAAGACCATGTACTTGCTTTATTGGGACCTTCCCTTTCAGGCATATCTTTTGCTGTGATTGATCTTGCAAAACGCTACAAGACTCCGCTTGTTTCAGCCGCTGCAAGCGATAGGATAATTATAAATCCAAAAACAGGGAAGACCAGAAAATGGGTATTTAAAACCCCTCAGTCTAACGCTCTTGCAGCTGAAAAGATATTCGGATTTATGAAAAAGAGAGGAATAAAGAGAGTTGCAATTATCACAATAACAACAGGCTTTGGTGCAAGCGGAAGAACTCAACTCATCAAATATGCTCCCAAATATGGCATAAAAATAGTTGCCGATGAAAAATATGGACCCAAAGATACCGATATGAGTGTTCAGCTTACAAAAATTAAGGGAACAAATGCTCAGGCAATTGTCAATTGGTCTATAGGTCCGTCACAGGTCATCGTAACAAGACAATGGAAACAGCTTGGACTTTCAAAGCATATGCTGCTTTTTCAGAGTCATGGATTTGGAGACAGAAGAAATATAAAACTTTCAGGAGGAGCTGCCGAGGGTGTCTACCTGCCGCTCGGGAAAGTAAATATTGGAAAACTGCTTCCGGCAAGTGATCCTCAGAAAAAACCTATAATGGCATATATCAGAAATTATGAAAAACGATATCATAAACCGATTTCATCGTTTGGAGGACATGCTTATGATGCATTAATGCTTGTTGTCCATGCACTTAAGGCTGTGGGTCCAAATAGAGCAAAAATAAGAAGCTATATTGAGCACACGAAGAACTATGTTGGAATGCATGGGATCTTCAATTTCTCACCAACGGATCATAACGGTCTGACGGAAGCTGCATTTGTAATGGTTGTAGTTAAGAATGGTGATTGGGCAATTGCGAAATAAAACCCGGACGGGGAGATCTCCCCGTCCTCACTTTTAAAATATATAAAGGAACATAACATTTATGGATAGTATAGGTTTTGGCAGCCAGCTATTGCAATATATAATCACAGGAATAACTGTTGGATCCGTGTATGGTCTTGTGGCACTTGGGTTTAATATAATATATAATTCAACTGAAATAATAAATCTTGCACAAGGTGATTTTGTTATGTTGGGAGGCATGTCGAGCGTCTTTTTTCTGACGGTTCTTCATTTTCCGCTGGCAATAAGTATAGTCCTGGCTATTCTTTTTGCTTTCATCGTAGGCGCCTTGCTTGAAAGAATCGCTATCTGGCCGCTAAAAAACGCAAATCAGGTCACACTTATTTTGATAACATTGGCAATCTCGCTGATACTTGAGGGTGCTGTAATGCTGATTATGGGCAGAAATTCTTATAGTATGCCATATTTTACCGGCAGTCATACCATATTTTTATTCGGAGCCGCGATATTTCCTCAATATATATGGGTTATAGGTATTTCAGCTGTAACAGTAATATTAATGAACTATTTTTTTAATAAAACAGTAACAGGAAAGGCAATGAAAGCATGTTCTGACAATCCAACTTCGGCGTCTTTAATGGGAATCCCGGTTAAGAGAATGATTTTACTTTCATTTGCAATAAGTGCTTTGATAGGTGCAATCGCCGGAGCAGCCATTACTCCATCGCTGCTTATGGAATATGACAGGGGGCCCATGCTTACAATTAAAGGATTTGCCGCTGCAATAATAGGCGGCCTTGGAAGCTTTGGCGGAGCCATTATAGGGGGTCTTGTTCTCGGTATCTCAGAGTCATTGTTTGCGGGACTTATAAGCAGCGGATATAAAGATGCCGCATCACTGGCAATATTGCTTTTGATCCTGTTTATCAAACCGAGCGGAATTTTTGGAAAGAAATGAAAATAGAAAAAATAACAATAGCTGCTGTAATAATCCTTTTGGCTGTCTTTCCGGTGATTGCAGCATCAAATAATAACATAAGCTATTATATAAATATAATGACAATAGTTGGAATCTATTCTATGATAACTGTGGGTCTCACGCTTCTTGTGGGCTATGCAGGTCAAATCTCTCTTGGACATGCCGCATTTTTCGGTATTGGAGCTTACAGTTCGGGAGTATTGACAACGAAATTCGGAATAGATCCATGGGCCGCGTTAGCTGTCGGAGCTGTGATTTCATCGGTGATAGCCTATCTTATAGGGCTTCCGGCGCTTAAATTAAAAGGGCATTATCTTGCTATGGCAACCTTGGCTTTCGGCATAATTATCTATATTTTTTTTAAAGAGGAAGGTTCTCTTACCGGCGGCCCGTCGGGTCTGCCTAATATTCAGGGAATTTCTATATTCGGATTCAGTTTTGACACTGATTTAAAATATTATTTTCTTATATACGTAGTGCTTTTATTGGAAGTTATCTATTCGCATAATATAATGAAATCGCGCGTCGGAAGAGCACTAAAAGCAATAAGAGACGATGAGGATGCCGCAAATGCAACAGGCGTTGCAGTGTATCAATATAAGCTGAAGATATTTGTTCTAAGCGCATTGTTCGCATCTATTGCCGGATCATTATATGCCTATTATTTCAATTTTATCGATCCTTCATCGTTCGGATTTTTCCCTTCAATAAAGTTTTTGATTATGGTTGTTATAGGAGGACTAGGAAGCTTGCCGGGCACAATTTTCGGAACATGGCTTATAACCTTTCTTGATTCGCAATGGCTCTCTTCTGCCGGAGATCTTGCCACACTCATTTATGGTATAATTCTCCTTCTATTGCTTATGTTTCTCCCTGGCGGAATTGCAGGTGGATATAAAAATCTAAAAATAAGAATTATTAAATGGAGCAATAAAAATAAATAAACATATACTTGTTTTGGATAATATTTGGAAAAGTTTCGGTGGAATGATGTCTTTGAGCAATGTTTCCATGTATGTTGCAAAAGGCAAAATAAAGGCTGTAATTGGACCTAACGGGGCAGGGAAGACTACACTGTTTAATGTGATAAGCGGAGCACTGTCCCCAAACAAAGGTGAGATAATCTTTGAAGATAAAATTATAAATGAATTGCCTTCGTACAAAAGAACACAGCTCGGCATAGGAAGAACATTCCAAACGGTAAAACTTTTTAAGCAGATGAGTGTCATGGAGAATGTGATGGTCGGCAGACATTGCAGAACCAAATCAGAATTTTTCAGCAGCGGATTTAGGCTTCCAAAAAGTAAAATTGAGGAAAAAAAGATTGCCGAACGTGCCGATGCTGAACTTGATTTTGTAGGAGCGTATGAAACAAGAAGTCAAGCCGCAGGTTCTCTGCCTATAGGGCTGCAAAAATCGGTTGAGGTGGCGCGTGCATTGGCAACAGATCCAAAACTTTTGCTTCTTGATGAACCTGCAGGAGGACTCAACGATAAAGAGACTGCCCATTTTTCCGAACTTATAAAAAAAATTCAGGAAAGAGAAATAACCATTATACTTGTTGAACATGATATGAAACTTGTTATGAATATATCCGATGAAATAGCAGTACTCAATTATGGGGAAAAAATAGCGGAAGGCGTTCCGGAAATAATCAAAAATGATAAAAGGGTTATAGAGGCTTACCTTGGATAAAATATTAGATGTAAAAAATCTATCGGTTAATTATGATGGAATATCGGCACTTAAGGGTGTTTCATTGAACATAATTAAAGGAACCTTAGTCAGTATAATAGGGGCTAATGGAGCAGGCAAGAGTACTTTGATGAAAGCGATTTCCGGTTTGGTAAAATATCGCGGAACAATAAGCTATAACGATAATGAGATCAAGCACCTGAATACAAGTGCTATTGTGAAAAGCGGAATTGTATCTATTCCCGAGGGCAGGCAACTTTTCAAGACAATGAGCGTGAAGGACAATATTATGCTTGGAGCATATTTACGATATCGCAGAAAAGATGAAGTGCAGGAGAGTTACAGGTGGGTATGCTCCCTTTTTCCCATAATAAACAGTCGATCGGAACAGATAGCAGGAACATTATCCGGAGGCGAACAGCAGATGATCGCTATAGCAAGAGGCTTAATGTCAAAACCAAAACTGCTGTTGTTGGATGAGCCTTCCTTGGGACTTGCTCCACTTTTTATAAAAAGCCTGTTTCAAACGATAGAGCTTCTGAAATCGGAAGGTATCACTATTTTACTTGTTGAGCAGAATGCAAGAATGGCGCTTTCGATTGCAGATTATTGTTATCTTTTGACAACCGGCAATGTAACATTTGAGGGAAAGCCTTCTGAAATTATGAATAATGAAAAGATAAAAGAGGCATATTTGGGTTAAAATACCAGTTAAATCTACCAAAAATGGCTTCATAAAATCAAAAAGACCACACGATTTAGAAATTAAAATTTGATGAACTAACCGGTTAGTT
>JAADFJ010000077.1:1482-4972 GCA_013152955.1 Campylobacterota bacterium | reverse complement strand
AACGGATCGCCATGGTTCATTGCCTCATCTCACTGGGTGAGTTCAGAATATACCATCATTATTTCTATTCACCTAATATCCTACATGAGCCGACAAGTTATGAATGAAGATAATTTAATTGAAAAAATATCACAGGAAATAGCATCTGGAAGTGTTATTCCTTTTGTTGGCGCTGGATTCTCAAAGTATGCTGGTTACCCATTATGGGGCGAGCTATTGAAAGAGATAGTGTGTGAGGCAAATAAAAATAACGATAAATTTAAAAAAATCTTTGCAGGTGAAGTTGAATCAGGGTTTCACGACAGAATAGACCGAAATGAGTTGCAGCAAGCAGCTGATTTTATCGATAAACATATCGATAACATTCCACAATACATAAATTCCATATTTGAAAAAATAAGGAAAAAAGAAAATGAAGTTATCTCGGCTATATCAGATTGGAGTTGTAGTACTATTATAACTACAAACTATGATTGTCTTCTGTCTGATATTTTAACAGAAAACAAAGTTAAATATTCGAAGTATACTTACAAACAGCTATCCCAAATTGTAGGAAAACAACCTGACAATACTAGATTGGTACATATTCATGGCAACTTAGATGATATAGACTCAGTAATTTTCTCGGAAAAAGATATAAATGATAAAATAATTTCAAATAAAATATTTACAACATTTATTTCAGATTGTTTTATCAATAAAAAATTTCTTTTTTTAGGATATGGCATAAGCGATCCGCATATCAATAGTTTAATAAAATTCTTATCCCATAATATTCAAGCTGGAATTGAGCATTATGCAATTCTTAAATGTGATGAAATAGATTGTGATCGGTTTAAGAGTGATTATTCAATAAATGTTTTACGTGTAGATAGTTTTACTGATGGAGACTCGAACTTTATAAACTGTTTGAGAAAAATAAATCATAAGACTAAAGAAAATTATGATAAAAAAGAAAGCGAAAATAAACTGGAAATTAATCGACAAGAGCATGTTAGAAAAGCAAAACTGAAAACCATTAAAAAATTTAAATATCTCGCAGGCATTCAAAATTTAGATATTTCAAAAAAAGCACTTTTGTATCTTATTGTACAAGAAGGACTAAAGATAATTGGGGAAAACAACAAAACATTCAATATTCACCTTGTAGAAAGTGAATATATGATAGTTGTTGCAGAAGGTGGAGTAAATCGTGACAAAAGAAGTAATGACAAGAAAAAACCTCTTACTAAAGGATTAGTAGGAAAAGTCTATGCTGATAAATTAAACTATTTTTACGCTGCTTTTGTTGATGATTACGGCGATGATTATGACAATATGAATCCGACAACTAAGTCAGAGCTTATTATATCGCTTAAAGATGAAGACGAAAATATTATTGGCGCGTTGAATATTGAAAGTAGCAAAGATAATGGTTTTACTGACGAAGATATAGAGATTATGCAAGTTGTAGCAGCTCAGGTGGCAATTGCCTTGGAAAACAAAAGGAAGTATGACTTATTAAGTCACTCTGTAAGCACTACTAAATTAATTTATGAAAATGATTCCTATAAGTTGCCATATGATGGTCAGCATGACCTTGATTTTCATCTAAATCCACTGCTAACAAAGATGGCTAAATCTTTATGTTCCTCTAAGGCTAAGGCTGGAATATTTTCCATTAAAGAAGCTAATATTCATGCTATCGCATGTGTAGGATTTGATGAAAAATCTCTAAAAGAAGTAATAAAAAAAAACTTAAATTGGATAAATAAAGTTATATTGGAACATTCAAAAAATGTAGCACAGATAGACAACAATGTACTATATACTATAGATAATAAACAAGATGAAAAAATATTGTTGTATTTCAATTTGGATAACAGATTAAAGATAACTCATAACGAAGAATCTATGATATCCCTGTATGCAAGCCAATTGCGATATCATATTCGTTTGTGGAACTCATCTATACTGCAACATAAAAAATCATATGAATCTAATCTATATAGAAGCTTATATGAAGCTACTAATGAGAACCACGATAAAGATGTTTTCTTAAAGAAAGTAGCTGACATAATATGTATTGATTTTGATGTTGATTGGTGCTTCATTTACGTTAAAGACTATCTGTACCCATATAAGGTGGTGCATGAAGGCAAGGGAAATATATATGTATTAAAGTCTCTTTCAGGGATTATTCATAAAATAGAGCTTGAGAAAACTAGCTATAGTTCAGGTGAAGGGTTAACTGGAAGTGTAGCTAGCACAAATCAATATGTTATTTCAAGTAACGTTTTTGATGACCCAAGAAATTCAGGAAAGAACAAGGCGCCTTATATCGATGCTAGAGGGTTTTGTGCTACTTCCTTTCTTGGTGTTCCGATTAGAAGTCCGATAAACAGAAATTCTCAATATTCAGGTGAAGAGTTACACAATGTTACAGGGATAATCACAACCGGTAGGGAACGTGATGATTTATCTGACGATAGAGTGTTCACAAATGATGAGGCAATTTTGCTTCTTAGAGTTGCTTCGATTGTTGGAAAAGAAATGCAACTCTATTCTTCTAACAAGCGGGACTATGAAAGGTACAGTAAACTATTAAATGAGGCATCAAGGGAGTTTTCTACAAGTAAGTGTGAGAAAGACATATTTACAACGCTTGCTACTTTAGTCCCTAAATATATGGGAGAACAAAACTTTAGTATATTCAGGTTGTATGATGGCAAAGTACTAAAGATGGTAACACCTGAAAAGTACTTGAACATGAATCCTCCAGAGTTTTCAGTTGGAGAGGGACTTACAGGTAACGTTGTAAGTAAAGAAGGTCCAATATTTACACTTAACTTTGATTCTGGATTAGATAATTGTAGGAATTTCTGGAGAAGAATTATCAGTACTGATGATAGGTACTTTTTAGGTGTGCCTATATTTGCACCTGATGGAAAGAATATTTATGGAGTATTTACACTTAATGGACGGATACCTAGTTCTTTTAATCCCTCTTTTTATGAAAAAATAACAACAGAAATAGTATGCACATTGTGTAATCAAATTACATTGTGTTTAGGTAAAATTCAGACTCAGATAAAAAATTAACAAATGCTATTGAGAGGGCGGTCAACCTCATATGGACAGTTATTTAATAATTAACATCTATTTGTCGCCGGTGTTTACTACCACCGTCGGCACACGGTTTATTGTGTAGCGACAACGCATACAACGACTCATCTTCTCTCTTATCCGTTAGTACCGAGATTCAATGCATTGCACAGTTTCTCTCATCGTCAATGTTTGTCAAGGAGCTTACTTCGTGCCTCAGCACTCCTCCTTGACAAACATTGAAGATGAGAGGCAGGTCACTATGCATTTAATCTCTTAATCCATAACGATAAAGTTATCTATCACTAAGCTAAGGCCCTCTTTTTCGGTAGCAATGGGATTGATAGCAACAAACTCAGGGGGTAACTTAACGCACGGTCGGCCTTTGACAAACCGTTCTGGGTTT
>JAADFJ010000077.1:0-1466 GCA_013152955.1 Campylobacterota bacterium | reverse complement strand
CCAGCCCCTGTTGCTTTTGTTTTGCCACCTCATGGTAACGACCGGTAAACACTTGTTCGGGTGTCAAGCCCGCTAAACCACTGTGGTGATGGTTAAAGTTGTACCAATTGAAATACGCCTCATACCAATGCCTAGCCTGTGCCATGCTATCGAATCGACCCGGGTAATCCGGCTGATACTTTCAATAACCAGCAATAACCAGGACATCCATCAAAAATTTGAACAATATTTAAACACCTGCTAATCTGTTTAATAGACGAATAACAAAAACACAAATAAAAAAGCAGGAATCCTATCCATGAGCACCGCCAGACATTGTTCTATCCATTTAGAATCCACGCCTTATTATCACGTTGTCAGTCGATGCGTACGAAGAAGTTTTCTTTGTGGGGAAGATCCCTTGACGGGAAAGAACTTCGATCATCGGAAACAATGGCTGGTGGATCGAATAAAAACCCTGGGGGAGATTTTCAGTATCAATATTTGCGCCTATGCGGCAATGTCCAATCATTATCACCTGATATTACATGTAGACCTGGATCAAGCCAAACAATGGACCGATCGAGAAGTGATTGAGCGTTGGGGAACGTTATTTACCAAAAGTATCGCGGCGGTGGCTACCTCTGGTCAGTCCTTAACGCCAGAACAAAAAAATGCCGTGGATTTACAAGTGGATGCTTGGCGGGAGCGGTTAAGCGATATCAGTTGGTTCATGCGCTGTATCAATGAACCGCTGGCTCGTTTAGCCAATCAGGAAGACGGTTGTACCGGGCGTTTCTGGGAAGGTCGGTTTAAAAGTCAAGCGCTGTTAGATGAAGGCGCATTATTGACTTGTATGGCTTATGTGGATCTCAATCCCATCCGGGCGGGAATCAGTGAGAGCCTGGAAAATTCCGATTTCACGTCCATTCAAGCGCGTATACAAGCCTATCAACAAAACCGAAAAAACAAAGCAAAACCACAAGAGATCACGGATAAATATGCCAACCAACCCTGTCAGTTATTACCCTTTGATGGCCATCCGGATGAAGAGGAAATCCAAGTCACCCTGTCCATGAATTTCACCGATTATTTGACCCTGGTGGAATGGACCGGTCAAGCCATCCTTGACGATAAAAAAGGGGTGATTCCCGCCCATATCACGCCGATCTTACAACGACTCGCCATTGATGAAAGCCAATGGCTGAATAGCGTCAAACATTTTCATTCTCGATTTTATCGAATGATTGGTCAACTGCCAATATTACAACAGGCTTGTCGTGCCATGGGGCAATGTTGGCTGAAGGGATTGGGAGCGGTGAAAGCGTTGTATGTGAATCCGACAACATAAATCGTTTCCATCTTTCTGTTATTTTTTATCTCGTGATTGATTTTTTTGGCTCTTCCGGAATCAGTGTTGGTAAAATAATATAATCCTGCTGTTTTTTTAATCGTCAGGAGCAAAACATATCACAGGATGAACAATG
>JAADFJ010000076.1 GCA_013152955.1 Campylobacterota bacterium | reverse complement strand
CAAAAAAGGTGATCGAAAAACACAGAAACTTTTATAATAACCTCAGACCTCACAGCAGCCTCAACTACAATGTACCGTATGAGGTCTACAAGAACAGGGAGGCATGAGTTTGTTGTTAAAGATCCTTGCTGTTGCATATTCGTATTTATCCCGTTCCAAAAAATGGGGGCATATCAAGGGGGGTAAATCCGTAGTAACACGCCAAAAATCCGACACTGCCATAACGTCTTGATTTTACATGTAAAATTGGATTTCGTTCCCCTACGACTGTCGAACCCGGGATCAAGGACTGGCCTGCTATCTATGCTCAACTCGTTCTCCTCTTCGAGGACAGAATTCAATGAGAAAGGAAGTTTACACAGTTCGTGTGACGGTCCTAAACTACACACATATTAAGCACTTATTATTCATACAATGTTTTATGAAATGTAAAGCAAATTCCAATTGAAGTCTTTTAACGAAAGGATCTATGATAAGATTTTCTATTTTCTTTTTTGCCTCTTTATCATTTATTTTGCAAAATTGTTTCCCATATGTTGAAATACTTAAAGTTGCTTTTACAAATTTTCTGTCTGTTCCTATACTTATATCTCTGCACAATATTGAGCCAATATTGTCATATCTTTGATCTTTTTTGTCAGGAAGATACATATTCTTATTGACCCCTTCTCTTTTATCGGCAAAAAAAATTGAAGATCTTTCTCCATTTATAATTCGCCATATGGTTGTGCTCTGATTATTAACTAAAGTCTTTAAATCTAAATGATCTCCACCATTCATGATATAAAACCAGTCCCAATCTTCAGAGTCTAACTTATAAATTATTGTAATATTAATATCATTTCTATTGATTCCAAACACCTCAGACAAAGTTACTTGCAAATTATCTAAAATAGCGTTAATCTGTTCTTTTGGCTGAGTTATATCTTTAAAAGGCGTAATATCTTTTTTGTCATAGTGCTCTTTGATAAAATTCCAAAATCTCAACATTTTTCTCGTTGTTATATTATTTGCACTTTGCAGGATTCTTTCAAGAATAAAATGTCCTTTATTTATTACTTGATTGTTATATCTGTCCGCAGCAGATTTCAACAAAGCAAAGAGTAGAGATACTGTAAATAATGGCCAAGTGATTATATTTGCTAATAATGTTAATGAGCCGTCTTCTTTTATTAAGCCTACATCTTTACCCATTATTTTGAGGAAAACAAACCAATGACTTGCACTAGTTAAAATAAAAGCCGTGAGAAACCATTTTTGTGTAAAAAATTTATATATTTTTCTACCTGATGTTATCTTCCTCATCTTCTTCCCCCTCTTGTAAGATACCTAGTTTAAAAAAGGCTTCAATAAGTTGATTTTTATTAGAAATAATATCATCCCAATCATATATATAGGCGTCTACTATTTTGTTATTAACAGATATCACATCTTTATGTTTTCTAAGAAGGAAAGGTCTGATAAGAGACATTATTTCTTGATTTCTTTGGATATAATCTTTTAGGGTCTTGAACATGATATCCTCCTTTTTTAAGTTCTAACGACAAGGGTCACTTGCCGACATGGAGCAAGGCCAAAGGCCGCAGCGGAACAGCGGTCAAGTGCACCCGCTTGTTATCCCACTCCAATATCATTATGCAAAAATTGCAATTGGCAATACCTGGATGACTGGTCCTCTTATTTCTAGTTCAAGAGTAGGAATATTAAATCCCTGATCAGTCGCAAGCGCTGAAAAGCTGGAAAAAGCTTCTTTCATAATTTTTTCTGGCATCGCACTCATTGCGGTCTTTCTAATTAAGCTTATAGCATCATCTTCGGAATCAATCACTCTTATTACTTTACCTAGAACGTTAAATTGCCCATCTACAAGGTCTGACATAGTTGGATCATTTAAAAATTCTCGCTCTAAAGTTATTACTGTTTTAAAACCACAGACTAATTCATTTGAAACGATGTCAACAGTGTCACCAGTTTTTAAACTTTCTAGGAATTGTTCCATTTGTTTTTTTATAATTTTATTCTCGTCTATCTCGCGAGACTTCCCTTTGCCTTTCTTAGGCTTTTGGGCAGGTTCGTCAGAGAATAGAATAGCCATTTCCATCAAACCTACGAATGTATCCATAGTTTGAATTATTGGATTTTTTCTGAGCTGAGCAGAAAATTCTATAAAATCTCTGACTTCCGGTAGATATTCAGAATCAACAATTTTCAGGTCGCCATTATCAATAAGGTTTTCTCGAAGAGACTGAAACATGGAGGCCGGTGTGTGAACCCGTTCTTCTGCTTTTTGAATCCCAGATGAGGCTTCCGTCGTTTTTTTACGACCGCCAGAAAGGTCAATTTTGAATAGCGTGGAAAATGCTTTCTTTAGTCCAAAAGTAGCACCGTATTGTTGCAGGTCTTTATCTGACTGAGATTCTGAAGCACTGATACGAGTAACGGTTGAAATACCTCCCTGAAGCATAGCAATAAGATCAAAGACAGCTCTTTGATTTAAATAAACAGGAATTATCAGCTCTGATTTGACATCACCACTCATTTGCTATGTCTCACCATTATTTTTTGGGGATAACATTCTTTCTTAACATATTGTATCCTATGTCTGAATTATACAAGACATCAGGTGGCTTGTCAATTTTTCTTCTTGAAAATATGCCCGCCGGGAAAAAAGGTTCAGCCAAGCCTTGCAGAGGCCCCGGTCGACAGTCGCAGAGAAGCGGAACGCAATCTTTTGCAGTGTCACATGTCAAGGGTTACCTATCAACCAAACTAAATGAGGGCAATGAATGAATTAACAAATAATTCAGGTTAGGGGCTTGACTTGTTTAAACCAGGCCTGCCCCCACTATTCACCATGCTTACGTCATCCCGTCCACACTCCGGATAGTTAAAAGTGTGTCTCCGTGGAAAATCGAACGTCTCTGCTGCGGATTAAAATCGGTTCCTCGCTGATTCAAGTGGGTAAGGTGAACTCAAGTTTATCCCCGATGAGATAAATCATGGTGATAAGATTCCGCGTTGTGCGGTAGCCTCTCGCCTTTGCCTTGGCTGCCTGGATCAGGCTGTTAATGCCTTCCAAAATACCATTGTTAATGTTGGACTGAAACCATCGAAGTACACCCTCCCAGTGTCGTTTAATTGTATAAGCAGCTTCCTTGATCGGCTGCAACCGGCTGTGTGTTGCCCAGAAATAC
>JAADFJ010000075.1 GCA_013152955.1 Campylobacterota bacterium | reverse complement strand
AAAAAAATCCGTTTTTTTCGAAGACCCCTTGTATCACTTTTTGTATATGGTTTTCAAGATTAAATGTAAGAGTTATTTAATTACCGTCCCTTAATAAGTAGTAATGCTTAAAATGCATTCAAACTATTTATACAGATGCAAAATAAACTTGTAAAATATGGCAACTGTCTAAACCACGTTATGCGTAGAAGCTCAAAATCGGAGAAATTGAAAAATGGAAAAATACGTTGAAGAGTTAAAAATTGCTGAGAAATATCTTGATGAAACAATTAAAGCTGATAAGGAGGGGGACTTTGAAGGCTTTGTTCGACGATTTGACAAGCGCGATTTAGAAGGTTTCACTAAAGACGCTTTTCATAAAGATGTTGAACGAATGAAAAACGGACTAGGTGATTACATAAGTCGTTCGTATCTCGGTTCGCTAGAAGGCTTTAGAGATAAAAATCATCCTGAGTGTCTTAGGTTTGTATGGCGTGGTATTTACGAAAAAAGCGAAGTGTTGATTATTGTTGGAATTCATAAAAAAGATGATACTTGGTATTTGAACGCAAGTACCGTATCCAAATAACATTTAAATCTATAAATCGTATACAGTAGCACTTTGAATTCAGGATTGTCTAATATCAAGTTTGAAGTCGTTATACGTTAAGGAAGGTATGGATACAATTATCTTAACGGGACCAATCGGTGTAGGAAAATCTACACAAGGAAAACTTCTCTCAAAAGAATTAGGAATGCCTCTTTGTGCATACGATGAGATAAAAGATAAGTATCGTTATAAAATTGGACTTAACCGAGAAAAGGCATTGGCCATAAATGATAAAGATGGTGTCTATGCCATGCTTTGTTATATGGACGAATTTAAATCAAAAATATTGAAACCTATTGTTGATGATCATCGAGGACATATAATCGATCTCGGAGCAGGTGCTCACAGTTTTGATGAGCCTCATCAAGTAGAGCGAGCACAGATTGCATTTGAAGGTATTGAAGATATATTTCTGTTTCTGCCCTCAAACGACTTAGAAACGAATATAAAAGCACTCCCAGGTCTTAAAGAAAATTATGAGGTAAATACTTTTTTGATAATGCACTATACGAATGAGCTGCTTACAAAGAAAACAATATATACATTGGATAAGGCGCCAAATGAAATAATGATTGAAGTTATTAAATCACTTAATAGGTAGTCAGGTCTTGTGGCACATCAACGCATAACAAGGTGCATCAACACCGATTGCCCACAGCTTTGTTTGGGTATGCCAAGTCGCTGCGCTCATTATGGCATACCCAAACAAAGCTGTGGGCAACGGGTTATGCACGACGTTAGATGTCTGCGACGCAAATAGAAATAATGTACTTCGTCGTAGAATGATAGCTAAATCAAAAATGCTATGATAATATTGCTTTGCCTATCAGTTTAGCTGGTAGGGATAAATACAGGTTGTCAACTGTAAACTTTATAAGTTTATAGACTGCCAGCCAGATGAGCTTAGTAATCATATTATTAGTCTCATTGTAATTATACTTTATGTGTAGCATTTGCGGTGAATGTGTCTAGTACGCAGAGATAGCGTTTTTAAAACGTTTGGTTCAGCTGAAAAGGAAACTTGGGAAGACCGCAGTCCTTACTTCCTTTTCAGTTAGCTAAACCTTATAAGCAACCTTATAAGTACAATAATAATGGAAAAACATCCTTGGTATAAACCACGTAGATATCTACATTTTGATACTCCTTTAAGCATTAAGAGCGCTGAAATAATTGCGACTAATCCTAATAATGTTGAGTCACATTCCTTTTATCCATTTATTGCTTTCAATAATTTAACCAAAAAAATATTTTTTGATAAGAATGCAGTAAAAATAAAAAGCAAAGACAAGATAAGACCCATTTCTTATGCTTCTCATGCTGATTCTGCTATCTACTCATATTATTCAAAGATATTATCAAATAGCTACGAAAACCAACTTTTAGAACATGGTTTAACAAAGAATGTTATTGCATTTAGGTCGCTAGGTAAAAGTAATATAGACTTTGCAAAGAAAATATTTACAGAGATTGAGGAACGTAAATATTGTTCAGCTATTGGGTTAGATGTTACTGGATTTTTTGATAACTTAGACCATAAACATCTTAAAGAAATGTGGGCTAAGGTAATCGGTAAAAGCCCCCTTCCGAACGATCATTTTGCAGTGTTTAAATCAATAACATCATTTTCCACAGTAGACAAAGATAAATTATATAAAGAGTTCAATATTGCGATACATAACCCTAAAAATAATCGAAATAGAATCTGTAGCCCAAAAAAATTAAGAAATAGAGTTAGAAAGAATAAGTTAATTAAAAAAAATAAAGCCCTTTTTGGCATACCTCAAGGGTCACCAATTAGTGCAATTCTTTCAAATATTTATATGCTTGATTTTGATAAAACTATTAAAGAGTATGTTAGTAATATTGGTGGTAGCTATTATCGTTATTGCGACGACATGATGATAATCGTTCATCCAGAAGAAAGGGATAAAACAATATGTTACATAACATCAGAAATATTAAAGTTAAAACTAACCATAAACCAAAAAAAGACCGAAATTTCAAATTTTAGTCTAACAGCTGGAAAACAAAGGTCAGATAGACCACTTCAATATTTAGGATTTACCTTTGATGGAGAAAGAATCTTAATAAGATCAGCAGCTTTTGCAAGGTTCTCTGGAAAAATGAAAGGAGGTGTCAAGTTAGCTCAAAGAACGTGTGAAAAGCGTAATATAATTAGGCAGAAGAAAGGTCTCGTAGAAAAAGACTTATACAAGAGAAAAATATATGAACGATATTCTCACCTTGGAAAGCAGAACTTTTTAACTTATGGTTACAGAGCTGCTGATAAAATGGATTCTAAAAGTATAAGGAAGCAACTTAAGCCACTCTGGGATAGGTTACAGAAAGAAATTGAAAAATAATCTAACAAGAAAAATCCAGCGGACAGTTTAAAGCGTCACTTTTTTTGCTTGCGCAAAAACGTGCCCCTTCAAACTGCCGCTGATTATGGTCGTTATGCGCAATAAAATATAGATATGACTTTAATTTTGAAAGATGTTAATAACTCAAATTGGCGCGTGAATGCTCTGATCTTCATTTAAAAGAAGAAGAACAAAGGTACATATCCACAAATATATACGCTTTAGCAGAATGGAAGTTTGAAACTGAAAGCATATTTAGAGCAATATATTCAAATAATAAATTGATTGGTATGCTCGCTTATTATCTTCACGATGGTGAGCATGGATACTTTTATTGGTTATACCACCTTATGATAGAAGCACATTTTCAAGGTAAAGGTTACGGTGAAGAAGCTGTAAAAATGTCGATAGAAGAGATGCGTCAACTTGGAGCAACTGAAATTAGAACAATGTATATGCCTGGTAATATTCGCGCTAAAAATTTATATAAAAAGCTTGGTTTCGAGAAAATTGGCACTCTTGATGGCGGTGATATATTTCTTCGTTTATCATCAATATAAATGACGCGCATAACAAGGCCAATTAACATGGACATTTTGCTACGCTGCGCTTCGCAAAACCCCAGTTATTGGCGACGTTAGGTG
>JAADFJ010000074.1 GCA_013152955.1 Campylobacterota bacterium | reverse complement strand
GGATTATCCGAATCGGCAAACAGCACATTTGCCTGCTGATAATCATATCCAATGTATGGATTGAAATAGCGGTTGAGATTTGCTCTCAGATAGTTCTCAGCAAAAAACAGCCCTTTTGACTTTGCAACTGCACCCGAAAAATAGCCATAAAATTTAGGCAGAATCATTGTAACCTGATAGTCTGCCTCATTCGTCGCATGCTGATTGTTAATGCCGTACAAAAATGCCTTAAACACGGTGTTTGTATATCCGGCATAAACTGAGTATCTGTTCTGTTCGTCGTCCCTGCCGCCGAATGTTCCGATCACAAAATTATTAAACCCATAAGACAAATCCGCACCGGTAAGATGAAGAGAATGCGCTCCTATAAATTTATTGAAACGTCCAACCGTAGCGTCAACCGCATCTTTCCTGTATCTATCGTACGCCAAAATCGAGTAAATCCTCCAGTTTCTATTTGTATCAGGCTGATTGTGAGAAATATTCAGTGATCCATAGTAGTAAAAGCTGTTTCCGTCTACAAGGAAATGATCGCTTCCAAGTTCGAAATATTGATAAAAATCACTTGGATTATTTGCTCCGTTCGATAGATCAAAGAGACTTTCAAGCGAACCATAGACAAGCGTATGCTTTTCGTTATTAAGAAAAATCGGGTACGCCTTATCCATAGCAAAAGAAACGGATGCACTTCCGGCTATAATTATAGATACGACAAATACCACTAAAAGCAGTTTTTTATTTAGTTCCATGATGACATACCCCGCAACTATTTGTATAACCGTTTGGCGTTACTCCGATCTTACCATACTTTGCCTTCATTTTCATTATCGGCATAAAGCCCATAACATCGAAGGTATGAGAGTGGATATCTCCTACTATAAATCCGTTTTTCTGAATCTTAAACTCGGCTGATTTTGCCGTTTTGGGCATATGACAACTTGTGCAGCGTCCCATCTTCGTTATGAGAGGATCATACATCATTCCCATAACCGGCGATGCCCTTTTGGCCATATGCTTTTTTACCGCTATTGCTATCTTTTTTATGTCGGATTTGCTAAAACGTTTTATCTCATTAAGAGTAAGCGAATCAAACACGGTTTTCGTATTAGGCAAAATATCTCCGTTGTGACAAGTCAGACAAAGTCTGTTATTTTTTTCATTAAAACGCAGTTGATGGTCGTTTGTTGCTTTATGATCATTATGACAGTCTGCGCAAACCACAAGCATTCTGTCGTTTTTTGCCATTCCTGATCGTGCAAAATCAAGATACTGCTGATAATTTCCCTTTGAATGATTGAATTTGGTGCCGAATTTCCTGTCCTGCCAGCTATGCGGATCGCTGTTCATATTAATAGGAGTAAAATACCCATGTCCCGTTTTCGCTACACCTTCAAACGGAAGTATTCCGGTTCCGTTTTTTGTGCCGTAAAACTCTGCAGGAGAAATGCCTGAAGGTGCAAACTTAATTGAGCCGCCATTCAATAGATTTCCGCTTGAAGCAATCGAACCGGTCGTGTGAGTTCCGTCTATTATACCCTTGCCGATTCCCCTCTGATGGCATCTGCCGCAAACGAGCCTAAATCTGCCTGCCGGAAGGTCGCTCGGTTTTATTATCCCTCTGGCATGATGTTTTAGATGTTCCGATCCGGGACCATGACATTTTTCACATCCGACATTGATATCATATCGATTCGTTGTTCCATCATCCAATGTGTAGCCGGATTGATCGGGAACAAATTTCACAACCAGATTGCCCTCATTATCTTTTTCGATGCCGGTAGCACCATGGCATCCTGCACACTTAAGATCAAACGACTCATAACGATTGCCCTTAAATCCGCCATAAAACCAGTTTTTAACGCTTTCCGAATATGGAACGATCTTGTCTTTTGCAACGAAGTAAGCAAAAGGAGCAATTTGAAGATAGGCATAACTGCCATCGCTGTTTTTACCGTGAAGCGGTTCAGGTCTGCCGTTTTTTCCTGTTGTAGTAATAAAAACCGCCTTCCAGTTCTTCGTATCCCCGCCATAAGTAAAATCTATTTTATATTTTTCCGTTCTCACTGCTGTTTTTGATTCGGCAAGCTGAAAATAATAACCGCTTTTATCATGACCGAGCCATGCGCCATAGCCCGACAGCTTAATCCATTCGGCAGGATTTTTAAATTTATTGAGCATCTTTCTGTTTGTGATCTCTGCGTCATGATAAGATCCGGACAGCCCGGTTTTCTGCAATCCGCTCAATTGTCCGGGCTTTCTTAATCCGAGAAAAAGAAGAGTGTACTTGGCACTAACGCGTCTGTGACATGAAAGACATTTAGAGGAACCTACATAATGTGCCTTTGAAGAAGGAAAGGTTGTAATCTCAATATTGAGTCTTTTGGAACCTTTAATTACTATGCTGACTCGAGACTTGTTTCCGCCGGGAAGATGAATCGTGTCATTTTTCGCCGGTATTACAAACGGAAAAACACGCACAGCAGGAACATTTTCAAATTTGTAGTTTCCTTCGGCATTGCTAAGAGTCCATAGATAACCTTTTACGGCCGCCTCATTTGCAAGATCTTCTACAGGAGAAAGCGAATTTATGTTCCCTGCATCAGCAGCATTCACCAGGACAACCTTTGCGTTCGCCACCGGATGGCTGGACTGATCGGTTATCTTTCCAAAAAGTATAGCAGCAAAACCGCTTCTACTCATAAGAAATAAGAACAACACAGCCCCGACAAAAAGTAGAACTTTATTTCTCATTCACATCTCCCCCGACAATTTTGTTCCTTTTTCGACAATTCCGTTCCTTCCACTTATACCTTAGAGAACTTTTTTGTCAAGAATCATACTTTAAAAGAATGATTAAATTGGTTTGCACCGAAAAAGTAACCGACAGACAGTTAAGCCTACCTATTACTTATAAGTTTAAATTAGAAAGTTATATTAAACGCAAAAACCTCCTTTACAACTCCGTTGACGTTCTTTCTCTCTTTACCAGCGTTGGGAAATGTGCGTTAAGAAAAAGAGGGGCAGCTCTAAAAGTCATATGCGGATCATAGAAGGCAAATATAGGAGTAAGATTAGATGATCTCTTTTTGAAAACTTCATATATTAGTATCTTTTTAATTTTCCAAATAATCAAGATTTTTATTTTTATTTCTTGCTTTTTGAACGACCAAAAAGTAAGCAAAAAGTCGCCGCTGATGAGAAAAGACTAAAAATCTTCTGCTTCAGCTAAAAATAGAAAACTCGCAGTCTTTCTAAACATTTAGTATAAAATAGAAAATAAACGGAATATCATAATAATTATTGATTAATCTTTCTTCTTGCTCAAACATTCTATTTTTTATACGCTTCATCAGAAGATTTTCTTAACATCTTTTCTTAAATGCGGACAAAAAGAGAAGAAACACAGGCAGGATGCCTATGATACACTGAAGAAACTGAGATTGCTTCGCTGATGCTCTTCTCTTTATCTTATTTTCTTTACCCGCGTTGAGAAATGTGCGTTAATAAAACCGACTCATCAAGCGTTAAGAAAAATAGGGGCAACTCTAAAAGTCATATACGGATCATAGAAGGCAAATATAGGAGCAAGATTTGATGAGCTGTTTTTGAAGACCTAATGTACACAGTTAAGTCAAGAAAACAGATCACCG
>JAADFJ010000073.1 GCA_013152955.1 Campylobacterota bacterium | reverse complement strand
TTTGTTGCCTTGCGGCCGGGAAGCAGTTTTACTTCGAGATCGTTCAGAAATTTCTCATTCCTGTCGTATAACTTCTCCCCGGTTATCTCTGATGTCAAATAGTAGGGAATCAGCATTCTGCTATACGGATGATCATCCGAAAACGCAGCATAAATATCGCTTGAAGGTTTGATCCTTTTTATCGTTCTGACAGCACTCAGGCCGCTTGCTCCGGCTCCCAATATCAGATATTTCTCAGCCATCTATCCTAAACCGAGCTCTTCTATCTTTTCTTTAGATGGAACGGCATTATCATCCCAACCTCTTAATCGGTAATATTCAGGAAGCATTTTATCAAGTTTATTTATCATTCCTTTTGTAGGTCCTTCGGCTATTTTTCCCTCCAGTATTCGTTTCGGAAGTGTGTCTTCTGCGCCCGGGATACCTGCGCTAAGGTTGTAAAGATGTTCCATATTCCAGATTCTCTCACCAATTTTAAGAGCATCATCCACCGAATAATCCGATCCGGCAGCAGAATTAATCATCGGAACAATTTCAGGAAGTCCGATCGCAAATGTAGAAAAAATACAAAGGCCGCTGCTGTCAACAACTCCGGTTGCATCCTGAAAAAGTTTTGTAAGGGCTGCCTTACCCTCGGTTGCTGCGGGATCTGTCTTTTCCGGTATGCCCATAATTTCAGAGGCGATAGTATATGCTCTCAAATGATCGGCTCCTCTGTTGTTTGTTGCATATGCCAATCCGATTCCCTGCACTGCCCTTGGATCGTAGGCGGGGAACTCCTGTTTTTTAACGCCCATAAAAAATTCCGGATGGCCGAATTGCTTAGAAAGCCGATATGATCCTTCGGCAAGGTAATTTCCGAAACCGCTTCTGTGTCCCGTATCATAAACCATCTTAACAAGCGTCTCTGAGTTGCCGAAATTAAGATTCATTCCGGCAGTCTTCTCATCAATTGCGCCGTTTTCATACAGTTCCATAGCGCAGGCAAGCGTAGCCCCATAAGAGATTGGATCCATTCCGAGATCATTGCACAACCAGTTTGCTTTTATTAAAGCGTCTATATCATCAATTCCGCACATGGGAGCCATAGCCCATATATTTTCATATTCAGGGCCCCCGCCTGCGTCCTTCCAGTTTCTTGAGCTCGTGCTGATAATGTACCTTTCGGATGCATCATCGGGAAGTTTAGTCACTCTTCCGCAGGCAATGGTGCATGCAAAACATGCCTTGTTGGCAACAAGTCTTGTGTCAGCTATCGTTTCCCCGCTTATCTTATCTGCATTTGCAAACTGGGAACTCCTGAAATTGTAGGAGGGAAGTCCTCCGTATTCATTCATAACATTGACCAAAACAGCCGTCCCGTAAGCAGGAAGCGCCTTACCGGTAACAGGTGCCTCTTTCAATATCTCTTTTGACTTGTTTATATTTTCGAAAAATCTCTTCGGATTGCTAACGCCTATTCCTTTTGTACCGCGCACCACTACGGCTTTCAACTTTTTTGAACCCATTACGGCACCTACACCGCTTCTACCGGCGGCCCGATGTTTTTCATTTACAATACAGCTGAAAAGAACCTTATTTTCTCCGGCCGGGCCAATAGCTGCAACTTTTGAATCGCTGTCGCCCTCAACGGATTTCAAAATATCTTCGGTTTCCCAAACGCCTTTTCCCCAAATCGCTGAAGCATCTTTAATGACAACATCATCATTATATATCGACAGATAAACAGGTTTGTAGGAAGCTCCTTCAAAAATGATCATATCATAGCCGGCAAACTTGAGCTCTGACCCGAAATAACCGCCTGAATTTGAACATGCTATTGCTCCAGTCAACGGACTTTTGGTAACAACCATATAACGGGCACCGGTAGGAGCCGAAGTTCCGGTCAACGGTCCGGTTACAAAGATAAGTTTATTTTCTTTGCCGAGCGGATCCGTTTTAGAATCGGTTTCGCTTACCAGATATTTTGTTGCCAGACCTCTTCCGCCTATAAACTCCTTTTGCCAGCTTCTGTTGATTTTTTCAGTTTTGACTGTTCCATCAGACAGGTTTACCCTCAATAATTTATCAGTATATGAATTACTCATAGGTTTGCCTCCTTGATGCTATAAGCATCAGTCAATCTCAATGCCCATTCGCTCATCTTCGGAGTAGATGCGGTATCAACATCTTTATAAAGAATCGCATCGGTAGGGCATACCGTTACACATGACGGATCGCCATCGCATAAATCGCACTTGTACACCTTGCCCGTTACGCTGTCGAAACTTATTGTTCCGAACGGACATGCTAAAGTGCATACCTTGCATCCCACGCAGCTATTTTTATCGACAATCTTGGCTTTGGTTTTTACATCAATTGAAATAGCGGAAATGGGACAAGAATTCATGCACCATGCCTCATCACATTGAAAACACGCATACGGCACATATCGGGCAATCGCATCAAAAACAAAAGCCTTTATGGCTGATTTTGCAGGATTAAACTGTTCGGTCAGATGCCAGGAACAGGCAAGTTCGCACTGCTTGCAGGCAGTGCATTTTGATATATCAACCCTTAACGACTTCATATACACCTCCTCAACCTCAAATAGATGTTAATCTTTAGGGTGCTTCTATCAATCATAGGCATCAGATTGAGAGCAGGATTCACAGGTAAGGTAGCAAATTGCAGGTAGCAGTTGGCTGTTGCCGGATTTGCAGCGAAAAGCGAAAGAGGAGACGAATTTGGAGCTCAGGATTATCGTTTATAGATTAATAGAATTACCCTTAACTAAAAACTAATTTATTATGCCATGCTGCTCAGCTCTTGTCAAGCAAAATAGGACAACCTGTCAAGCCAATTTAGAAATGTCCTAATTGGTTAGTATTCATGGACTATACTCTTGGTGGTGGATTTATGACTTTGCCAACGTCTCCATGGGTTGGTCTGCCAACCTTTTTTTCCACAAACAGTTAAGCGCATTTTTTTAATCCCGCATAATATCTTTGCAAATATTCTTTTGGAGTTCAGTAGTCCAGTGCGGAGTGAATCCTCTTGGTATTATAATAGTACTCTATATATTTAAAATATTCAAATATTGGTACGTATTTCCTATCGCGCTCAGCAAACCTCCCCATTATTTGGAACCTGCTCAATGCAGATATCATGAGCAAAAATGCTTTATTTTTCCGAAAATGATTGAATTCGCTATTTCCATTTTGAAAAGAAATATTACTGCGAGAGCGGCTCAAAAACTGAAATCACTGTCAGCTTAATTTATTGCAGCTTATGCAGAAATATTTTTGCATCTTTGCGAATTAATTTGCAAAGATGCAAGTGCTTTTGCGCAGCTTAGTCTTATTGCTGCAGCGTTTTTCAAGGTATTACCCAATGGAACAACTGTTGCTTTTAATGAAAGAAAAAGCAGGAGAAAGGAGGTTGGAAGATGGAAACAAAAATGGCAAATAAATTTAGCTACATAGGCGGAGGGATAGGTTTAACATTATTTGCAATTTTTGGCTTACTGCCAGGTTCTTTTATAGGTGGAGCTCTTGGTTTAAGTTTAGTGGGAGCATTATTTGGTATGCCCGTAGAACCCACTCTTTCATCAGGAATAATAGTTGGAGCGTTTATGCTTATAGGTATATTCATCAGCGGTCTGCTCTTTATATCTTTATGTACATTGTTCGGATGGTTAGTTGGTGCGGCAATAGACAGAATTGCAAGACCTAAAAAAAGTGAGAAGGAAGCACACAAAATTTTGCAGGTGTGATTACCCAATAAGGAGGTGAGGTATGTGCAAAAAGGTTAACATCATTTTGAAAAGCGGTTTGTATCTATCGAGGATGTCAAAAACAGGATCAATTGCAAAATAAGGAGATTAAAAATGAAACGAACATTTGCCAATAAAGGGCTTTATGTTGGAGCGGGCATAGGTATCAGCTTGTTTGCGCTGGTAGGAATTTTATCAGGATTAGCTATAGGAGGTGTCATTGGCTTAAAGCTTGCCGGATTACTATTTGGAATTCCTGTCAAATTCACACTATTTGCAAGAATTCTTATAGCTGTTTCGATGATTGCAGGCGTGATAGGCGCTGCAGCAGTATTTATACTTGGTGCTGCTATCACAGGATGGATAGCGGGAAGTGTGGCGGATTCAATTCACAGCGAAAAGGTTGAAACTGTGGAAGATTTACAAGACGTTAAAGCGTAAAACTATCGGGAGATAAAAAATGGCAAAAACTAAAAAGGCGAAAGCAATATATATATGGGACGCAGTTCGTTCAATCAATGGATCGGTATTGCATAATTTGCATGAAGATATTGATAGTTTGCTCTCGGGCGGCAAAATTTATTTTTTTCTCTTAATAATGGGATTCTTAATGGTGTATGCGGCCGGAATGTTTGGCGTCAGTGCAGTCAATATGGGATACAGAGAAGCGTACGGTCTTACCAGAGAAGCTCCATGGGGTTTACTTATATCTACTTATATTTTCTTTGTTGTTACTTCTACGGGTCTTTGTATAGTTTCGTCTATAGGTCATGTTTTTGGAGTAAAACAATTTATGCCAATTGCCACAAGAGCTGTATTTGTGAGTATTGTAACAATCTTTGCCGGTTTTTCAGTAATGTTATTTGATCTCGATGAACCGTTTCACATGATATACAGCATAATTACTCCTAATTTGAGCTCAAATATCTGGTGGATGGGAGCTCTTTACGGTGCCTACCTGGTTTTTATGATACTGGAATTTATCTTTTTACTGCTGAAAAGACATAAACCTGCAGCTTATAGCGGACTTACAGCTTTGATTTTCGGAATTTCGGCTCATAGCAATCTGGGTGCAGTCTTCGGTATGCTTCATGGGAGAGATTTCTGGTATGGGCCATATATGCCGATATATTTTATAGCTTCTGCAATAATGTCAGGGTGCGCCGCCATTGTGATCTTTACATGGCTTGGTTATAAAATAAATAATGAAAAGATAGACAAGCAAATGGAGAAGGCGCTTCAGTCTGTCGGTAAGCTGGCTGCATTGATGATTGCGATTCTTATCTTTTTTGAAATATGGAAAGTAATCACCGGGCTTGTGGGAAGCGAAGATAAAAGACTTGCGATTTTTTCTATGCTTAATGGCCGTTATGCCTTCAACTTTTTAGTAATTGAAATTCTTATAGGCATGATAATTCCTTTTATTATATTAATCAAAACTCGTTTTATGAATATGAACAAGCTTTTTTATGCTTCGATTTTGATGATAATCGGCATATTTTTTATGCGATACGATCTTGTAATGGTTGGACAGGTAGTTCCTGTTCTTCACGGAATAAATGTAGAAGAATTTTCGGGATTGGTTAGTTATGCTCCCACGATATATGAAATTGCAATTTCCATTGGCGGTTTAGGTATAGCAATTATCGCTTTTCTTTTTGGAGAAAAAGTTTTCAAAGGTCCTTTTAAAGGCCATAAATTCGGCATACATCCATTAGATGAGGTGTGGAAATGATTACTCGTATGGAAAGAAGAGAATTTTTGAAATTAGGTCTGACAATAACCGGCGTTTCTGTAGGAGGAGGCTTTCTTTCAGTAGTTTCCAATTTTAAAAAAGTATTTGCTTCAACTGAAGAATATAGAAAAAAGTATCCATATAAACCGCATTACACTATGCTTATCAGGCAGAATAGATGCATAGATTGCGGAGAGTGCATGAAAGCGTGCGTAAAAACAAATAATGTACCCGGATATGGTTACAGGACTACCATACTAGAGAGATATGAGAAAAATGCCATCGGATCAAAAAGAGAGTTTATACCCATGTTATGCATGCAGTGCAACAATCCGCCTTGTGTACGTGCCTGTCCCGTTGAGGCAACTTATAAGGATAAAAAAACCGGTATTGTTAGAATGCACTATGAAAAATGCATAGGATGCAAAACTTGTATGGAAGCATGTCCTTATGATGCCAGATACTTTAATGATGAAAGGCATGCAATCGACAAGTGCGACTTCTGTTTTGATACACGGCTTTCCAAAGGTATGAAGCTTCCTGCTTGCGCTGAAGCATGCCCCACAAAGGCAAGAGTTTTTGGTGACCTTTCCAATCCCAATGATGAAGTTTTCAGAATTGTTCATCAGATGCAGAAGGCTGTGTGGGTGCTCAGGCCGGAGGTCGGCACAAAACCCAATGTATTTTATACCACAAGCGATAGAGAGGTTTCAGATGAAAAATAAAGTGATATTTATGAGTTTCGGTATTTTAATCTTTTTTTCAGCATTTACGTATGCTGCAGGAAGAAAGATAGTCCCCGGAGACATAATATTTACAGCCCCTGTTAAATCTGTTATATTCAGCCACG
Organism: Campylobacterota bacterium; assembly: GCA_013152955.1. Lineage (GTDB taxonomy): Bacteria > Campylobacterota_A > Desulfurellia > JAADFJ01 > JAADFJ01 > JAADFJ01. The sequence continues at coordinate 44,945 of JAADFJ010000073.1, read as the reverse complement.
AAGTCCATGTAAATAAGGAGCACATCGACTGCAATATCTGCCATTCTACAATATTTGATACTAAAGCATTAAATCTTCAGAAAAATAAAAATTTTAATATGAAATCTTTGTGCAAAGGAAGATACTGCGGAGTTTGCCATAATGGAGAAATCGCATTTTCAGTCAAGACACAGTGCGCGCGCTGCCATATTGGGGTAAGGGGATTTGAGCGATCGGATAGAGCTGTAAAGATTCCGAGAATGAGTAGTTTTATGCCTAAAAATGCTTTAAAATTCGGTACTGGAAACTTTGAAGCAGTATTCAGCCATAAAAAACATATCGGAGTTCACTGCAACAATTGCCATACGAAAATATTTCCGTTCAAATATACTGTAGGCAGCATAACCATGAACGCAATTAAAAACGGACAATATTGCGGAAAATGTCACAACGGGAAAATTGCCTTTTCAGCAATAAATTGCCTGATATGTCATAATAAGCTTTCCAAAAAAAACCGACATACTGCAAAAGATTAAAGGTTTGTACAATGGGTAATACTATGTCGAATTTTTTCGACAGATAGTTGTTGTTTATTTGAGTTACTTATAGCCGACCTTACACAACACCTAACGCAGTCCTCAGCGGCAATCGCAGGCTAATATTGCCGGGGCCCCGGATGGTATTAAAGATAAAGCGTTATCTAACGCCGTCAGATGATGCTTTATCTTTATGCTGAGAACTGCGTTAGATACATAAGATCAGATTATAACTAAGATAGTATTTATGTAAAATATTTTAAAAGATTGAGTCATATACTTGTTGATTAAATGCAGATTTTTTGTAAAGTATTATTGTGAAGTAAAAAACATGCAAAATGCTGTAAAATCTTCTTAAAAGATGGGGCAAATTATACAAAAGGTATGTAAATTTTCGATACGGATTGCAGGCAAATAATAGAGGTATGCAATGAAATTCAAGATAACCTTCATAATATTTATTGTCTTAGTTGTTAGTCTTATCATCACACTTAATATATTTTTCCAGAAAAGCTACGAGACGGAGATAGCAGAACAGGTTAACAGACAGCAGCTCCTTATCGCTCGTGCTGTTTCAGGGTCAATTGAAGATTTTATATTTCACACAGAAGACAAAGCAGTTGCCATTGCTCAACTGATTGGACTGCGCGGAATAAACAGCAACGGGTTGTGTAAATTTATCGGATATACCTTTGCCGAGCTTCATGAAGAAATCCCTTTAGAAGTAACAGTATTTAACAGCAAAGGAGATATTGTCGGTTGTTCAAAAAATAGATTTAATAAAGTTGGTATTACAAGATTTTTAATGGCAAAGTTTCGGGGTCTGAAAAGCGGGGAAATACTTTTTCCGGATAAGCTAAAGAGAGACAGAAACTTATACCTTATTACCCCTATAGTAAACAAAAGTAGAAAATTTGCCGGCGGTTTATTAATTAAAATAAAAATTTCTGATATATCCAAAAGGTTTTTGAAACCCATAAAATCAGGAAAACGCGGTTACGCATGGATGATGGATGGTTATGGTACACTTTTATACCATCCAACCAAGCCTGGAATGATTGGTAGAAATATATACAGGGCTGACAAATTATGCTACAAATGTCACGAATCATTCAAGGCAGAAAAAGAAATACTAAATGCCAGGGATATCGGCTACAAGACATACATTGCGCCTTACGGAGAGGACAAACTTGTTGCGTTCTCAAGGATAAAGTTTGGTCGGCCAAACTGGATAGTGTGTGTATCAATTCCATACTCTGAAGTCATTGAGAATATAAAACATAGCATGAGATTTTATTCCGCCCTGATCATTTTTATTTTCTTTGTTACCGGCATAGTCGCTCTTATTGTAATAATAATTAACCGGAAAAGAATAAAGGCGGAGGAAAAATCACTTTATATGGATGAAATCAAAAAACAGGCGAAAAAACTTGAAAGGTTAGTTTCCGAAAGAACAGTTGCGCTTAGCTCTGAGAAAGAAAAGCTTCATGCTCTTATAAGTTCAATTCGTGCAGGAATATGTATCTTCGATAATAGCAAAAAGATGATATGGTGCAACAAAGTTATGAATGAATGGCTTTCAGAAGAGAGAAGGAGAAATTTTACTCTTGATTTCTTTAAAGACGGGAGAGATGTCTCAAAGAAAATTTATGATACAAGTTCCGGCAACAAACATGTACAGGAAGTTTTATATCTTGATTTTGGCGATAAAGAAGGTTATTTTCAAATTTCAGCTACTCCTCTATATTTGCCTGATGAGCAGGCAACATTACTTCTTATACAAGATATAACAGATCTCAAAAAGGCAGAAGAACAGTTGATGCATTCTGAAAAGCTTGCTGCGTTGTCCAGACTTTCTGCTGGTGTTGCGCATGAGATTGGCAATCCATTAACATCAATATCGTCATATGTGCAGATACTTAAGAATATGGACAATAACGATTTTACGAAGGATGCGCTGGAAACCATATATAAACATATTCAACGGATTGCTACTATTGTCCTAAGAATGTCAGGTTTTTCAAAAAATAAAACAGAGAAAATGAAATCCCTTGGAGTAAAAAAACTTATTCAATCGACTATTGACATAACCAGGTACGACAGAAGGACAAAGAAAATAGATATACAGCTAAATATGCCTGATAATTTGCCGGAGATATATATAGATGAAGACCAATTAACACAGGTTTTTATGAACCTTATACTTAATGCTGCCGATGCTATGCCCGAAGGCGGCAGCCTAATTATAACAGGGCAAAGTAATGATAAGGAGGTGAGCATATCCTTTAAGGATACCGGCCCGGGTATAGCCAAAAATCATTTGGAAAAAATCTTTGAACCGTTTTTTACTACAAAGGATAAAGGTACCGGCCTTGGTCTTGCAGTTAGTTATACCATAGTTAAGAATTATGGCGGCAGAATAGATGTTGAAAGTTTGTCTGATAAAGGAGCAAACTTCATTGTGAGGTTACCTGTTTATGAAAGTAAATAAATACAACATACTTGTCGTAGATGATGAAAAGGATATCTGCAGAGCGCTTGATTTTCTGTTAAGCAGTGAAGGATATTCTGTTGATACGGCATTAAGCGGAGAAGCTGCCCTTGAGAAAATAAAGAGGAAATGGTACGATCTTGTGCTTACTGATTTGAAAATGAACAGGACGGATGGGATAGGGTTGCTCAAAAAGGCTAAAGAGATTTCACCGTCATTAATTGTAATAATAATGACTGCGTATGCATCGGTAGACAACGCCGTAGAAACGATGAAAGTAGGAGCATCTGATTATATTGTAAAGCCGTTTGTCAATGAAGATGTTAAAATAAGAATAAAGAGATTGCTTGATCATAGAAGACTTTCGCTTGAGAATCAGGCATTAAGAAGGCAGCTCAGTCAGCAATTAAGATGCAAGGAGTTTGTATATAAATCTCCTCAAATGGTGAGTTTTTTTGATGCACTTGAGAAGGTGATTCCAACCAAGAGCAATATCCTGATTCTTGGAGAAAGCGGTACGGGTAAGGGAATGATAGCAGAGATAATTCATTACAATAGTCCCCGAAGAGATAAATCTTTCATATCCATAAACTGTTCTGCGATACCTGAAGGTTTGCTTGAAAGTGAGCTTTTTGGTTACAGAAAAGGCGCATTTACGGGAGCCAGTGTCAATAAGATTGGTCTTATTGCAATGGCTGACGGCGGAACACTTTTTCTTGATGAGATTGGAGATATGCCCCTTGCTGTGCAGGCAAAAATACTCAAAGTAATAGAGAGTGGAGATGTTATGCCATTAGGCGACACAAAACCCAGAAGAGTTGATATAAGGGTAATCTCCGCCACAAATAAGAATATTGAAAAAATGATTAAAGAAAAGAAATTTAGAGAAGATCTTTATTATCGTCTAAATGTGATTGAGCTGAGCATACCTCTCTTAAGAGATAGAAGAACAGATATTCCCTTTCTTGTTCAGCATTTTATAGAAATGTTTAACAGTGAAAATAATAAGCACATAAAAGGGGTTGATAAAGAAACTGCGAAGTTTCTGATGAATTACCCATGGTACGGCAACGTAAGGGAATTGAGAAATATTATTGAAAGGGCTGTGGTTTTGTGCAATTCAGATATTATCAGCATTGAAGACATACCTCAAAAGTTAAGGAATAAAGATTTCCTCAATCGTGATTCATTAAGGGACCGGATTGGCTATTATGAAAGGCAGATCATATTAGATAAGTTAACAAGATACAACCATAATAAGGAGGATGTCGCGAAGGATCTTGATATTGATCTTGCCACACTTTACAGGAAAATGAAAAAGCTTGGTATAGGAGAAAGAAAAGATCAAAAAGAACAATGACTTGTACCAATTCATAATGAGACTGTTTCACAATAAACGCTTCTCTATGGGCAATATGAGCTTTCCTATCTGCTTACGTTAAACTTCTTTGAATTAACCCGTTAGTCCTTCAGAAGTTTGCCTTGTCTTAAGGGCAGCCCTGTTAATCCGTAAACGATCATCTTGAGTTCCGAATCCGTCTCCTCTGTGTTGCAAATTTTGGCAATAGTTCTGCTATTACCTGCAATTTGCGCCTTGATGATACGGAGTAGGACTCTCAATTTGAAACGCTTAGAATTAATAGAGCTGCCCTATAGAAAACCTCATTAAAAGCTGTGAATTTGTTACTGTGCAGCGGTCTCATTATATTTGATGCAACTTTGCCTTTATTCCTGCATTTTTTTGGCAGGCAGCAATCAGATGAGAATCATAAAACCTTGATTACAAACTTTTTTGTTGAAATAATAATGAATATGAGCATAATCACTATGTATCTTAAAATAAATTGGAGTGATATGAAACCTGTCATAGCAGTAATCGATGATGAGCCTGATATTTTGGAACTACTTTCGATTACACTTACAAAAGCAAACTTTAAACCCGAGCTATTTTCAAATGCAAACGATCTGCTCGAATTTCTCACAAAAGAACATTGTAACCTCATCATTTTGGATATTAGTCTTCCCGATATGGATGGATATGAGATCTGTAAATTTTTAAAAAGAGATGATGTCTATAATACTATTCCAATTATTATGCTTAGTGCCAGAGGCGAGGAGATTGATAAGGTGCTTGGTCTTGAACTTGGCGCCGATGATTATATTACAAAACCGTTTTCGCAGAGAGAGCTTATTGCAAGAATAAAATCGGTTTTGAGAAGAGCCAAGCATGATGAACCCGATAAACACAATAGGCTTATCAGTATTGATGAGGATGCTTGTGAAATCTATATAAACGGGAAGTTAGTAGAACTGACAGCCACCGAATTCAAAATATTAACCATCTTAGCCAAACGCGAAGGGATTGTTTTTTCAAGAGAAATGATTCTGGATGAGTTATGGGGTAATCAAAAAGCTGTTGTAGACAGAACGATTGATGTTCATATACGACATTTGAGAGAAAAGCTTGGCGAGGCAGGGAATATGATTAAAAATGTGAGAGGCATAGGGTACAAGTTTGTCAATCGGTAGATCGCTCTTTTCACGAATATTTTCCAGTCATGCTGTAACTGTTCTGCTTTTTGCCGCATTATCGCTTGTTCTTTCACTTGGAGCGATAAAGACCTATTTTCTCAACCAGGAAGCTGCCGAGCTTAAGAATAGCGCATTTATCATAATCACAAACATAGAGCCGGCATTTTTAAATAAGAATTTTAAAGCAGTTGAATCTATTATTAAAAGAATCGGTAGAAAAACCCGAATTAGAATAACTATTATCGGCACTGATGGAAAAGTGATTGCCGATTCGGAAAAAGACAGAAACCTGATAAAAAATCATAGCGACAAACCTGAAATCATATCTGCATTAAAAGGAAAAATGGGTCGGGAAGTGAGATTTAGCATGTCTTTGAACAAGAAATTGTTTTATGTTGCCATTCCGATAACAAAGCACAATAGGGTTGTGGGAGCGCTTCGCGTAAGTCATCCCCTAAAACCGATAAAATTTCTTATTGATGATTTTGAAGTACAAATCGTGCAAATCACCCTGATAGCGCTTTCTCTTTCACTTCTGCTTTCTTTTATCTTTTCAAAAAATATAGCCTTTGATCTAAAAAATCTGGCAAACGGTGCCAAAAAGGTTGCTTCAGGCAAATTTGATACACAAATCAGAACTAAAAACCGAGGAGAAATAAAAATTTTAGCTGACAGCTTTAACTATATGGCAGATCAGATAAAAAGGCTGTTTAGCGAGGTTTCCAGTCAGAAGGATGAACTCACAACCATTATAGGGACAATAGCTGATGCAATTGTTGTATTAAAAGATGACAAAATCGAAATTGTAAACTCAAGTTTTCTTAAACTTACGGGACATAATAATGTTATCGGCAGAAGCTATTGGGAGCTTGCCGGCGATAAAAATATCAATGAAGCAATTGAAAAAATATTATCCGATAAAGAAAGAAAATATACTGAACTGAAAATTGGTGAGGAAATCTATAATTATGCTACGGCGGTACTGCCTGACAAAAAAGTAATGATTATCCTTCACAATATAACATCAATAAAAAATTTAGAACAGGTAAAAAATGATTTTGTTGCCAATGTTTCCCATGAGTTAAGAACTCCGCTTGCCGCAATTAAAGGATTTACCGAAACACTTCAAGATGAAGAGTGCAATGCAGACAAACTTCATTATCTGGAGATTATAGAAAAACATACCGATAGATTAACCAATATTGTAGCCGATCTGCTTATTCTTTCTCAAATTGAAGACAAAACAGCATCCATATCTACAGAGTCGGTTGATATAAGGGAGGGACTTAATAATATAGTAAGACTTTTCAGAGATAAAGCGTCAAAAAAGGGAATCTACATCGAAACAAAAGTTGACAATGATCTGAGGGTTGTTAATCTTGACTCGTACAAGTTCGATCAGCTTATGATAAACTTAATTGACAATGCAGTGAAGTATACGAATAAAGGGAGAATAGTAATAAGCATGACCAGAGAAACAGACGGAATAAAAATTATCGTTGAAGATACCGGTATAGGGATACCTAAAAATGAAACGGAAAGGGTTTTTGAAAGATTCTACAGAGTTGACAGATCCCGCTCAAAGACCGCAGAAGGAACCGGCCTCGGATTATCGATAGTCAAGCATATTATACTTCTATTTGGAGGAACCATAGCGTTGAAAAGCAGACTGGGCAAAGGTACTAAATTTATATTGAAACTGCCTGAAATCGATTAAAAGATGCAGCAGAAAATTTTTAACACAATCTTAACAATTTCTTTATCAAAAACTAATAATTATAGTGTATCCTTCTTTTAAATGTTGCAACATTTAAAAATAGAATGGAGGAGTTTATGAAGAGGGTATTAAAAAGTATTTTTATGTTAGCTTTATTGCTGATATATGCGAACAGTTATGCGAGAAGCATTAGTTTCCTTGGAGCCGGATCGACTTTCGCCTATCCGCTTTATTCAAAAATGTTTGATGTATATCACGACATGACAGGGATAAAGGTAAATTATCAGGCTATCGGCTCAGGAGCAGGTCAACGCCAGATTATTGCAAGGGTAGTCGATTTTGGTGGATCCGATGCGTTTATGAGCGATGCTCAAATGTCAAAAGCTCCGGCCAAGCTGCTGCATATTCCTACCGCTTTAGGCGCCGTAGTTATGACATATAATCTTAACATTAAGGGGAAGCTGCGATTAACTCCTGCAATCATTGCCGGGATCTATCTGGGAAAGATAAAAAAATGGAATGATAATAGAATAAAATCGATAAATCCTAATTTGAATCTTCCTGCAGAAAATATTGTTGTTGTTCACAGATCAGACGGCAGCGGAACAACCTTTATATTTACCGATTATCTTTCAAAAATCAGCAAAGACTGGAAGAGAAATATCGGACGCAATACATCTGTTGCATGGCCGGTAGGCATTGGAGGCAAGGGCAACTCAGGTGTTGCCGGTTTGGTAAAACAGATACCGGGTGCATTCGGATATGTCGAATTAATTTATGCGTCTTCAAATAATATGCCTATGGGCTATCTGAGAAATAGCTACGGAAAGTTTGTATATCCTACACTGGCTTCCGTAACTGTTGCGGCAAATATAAAAATTCCTGCCGATACCAGAGTATCTTTGACCGATACGGCATCGCCAAACGGCTATCCTATAGCAGGTATGACTTGGCTTTTGGTCTATCAAGAACAGCATTATCTGGGAAGATCAAAAGCTAAGGCCAAAGCCTTTGTAAAACTGATCTGGTGGATGACTCATGCCGGTCAAAAATACACGAAACCGTTAGAGTATTCTCCTCTCCCGAAAAGTGTCGTAAGACTGGTGGATAACATACTTCAATCGATGACATATGATGGTAAACCTATTATAAGATGAACCAAACAGAGATATCCTGCAAAGATTACAGATTGAGGAACCTTGACGAGCAAGGTTCCTCAACAACCAGAAAGGAAACACTATTTAGATTCTTTCTGATTGCTGCTGCTATAATTTCTGTATCTATTGTGATGGGTATTTTTGTAAGCCTTCTGTTTGGTTCATGGAAATCTATTAATGAGTTTGGTTTGAATTTTATATGGAGCAGTACCTGGAATCCGGCGGCAAAACAGTTTGGTGCACTGCCTTTTATTATAGGAACGCTTTCGACATCTTTTCTTGCACTTTTGATCAGTGCCCCATTTTCATTTGCCAGCGCAATATACCTTTCACTTTATTTGAAAAATGGATGGTTCTCAGGCCTGCTTAAATTCTCAGTAGAATTACTTGCGGGAATTCCATCAATTATATATGGATTTTGGGGATTGTTCGTACTGGTTCCCATTGTTCGCTCGTTTGAAATAAAGCTGGGATTTATTCCTTATGGAGTTGGCGTTGTTACTGCATCAATCATTCTTGCAATTATGATAATCCCTTTTGCATCAAGCATGGCAAGCGAAGTAATAAAACTTGTACCGCAAGATTTAAAAGAGGCAGGCTTTGCTATGGGTGCAACCAGATTTGAAGTTATAAAAAATATTATTCTTCCATATGCATCAGGCGGAATATTCTCAGGCATTCTGCTGGCCTTCGGAAGAGCGTTCGGTGAAACAATGGCTGTTACAATGGTTATAGGAAATTCTAATATAATTCCAAAGAATATCTTTAGTCCGGCAAACAGTATGGCAAGCGTGATAGCAAACGAATTTACCGAAGCAAGAGGCAATCTTTATCTATCATCATTGATTGAAATCGGCTTGCTGCTATTTATAATATCATTCATTGTCAATGCGATTGGAAATAGAATAATGAAAAAAATGACTGTAAAAAAGTGAGTGATATGGAAAAAAGACTAAAAGTTAGACAAATTAAGGATAAATTATTTACGGTAGTAATGGCACTTTTTTCAATAGCAATAATATTGCCGCTATTTTTTATAATATTTTATATAGTTCGTAACGGTGCTGTAGAGATCGATTGGCATTTTATCACATCTCTGCCTAAACCGGTTGGAGAAATCGGCGGAATATCAAATGCCATTGTTGGAACAACCGAACTGATCGGTATAGCAACACTAATAGCTATTCCGATTGCGCTGTTTACGGGAATTTATATGAAAGAGTTTGAAAAAAGTAAACTTGCTGCTGTCGTTAGCTCATTGACAGACTTGCTTCAAGGGGTGCCGTCGATTGTTATAGGTATAGTATGTTATCTTTGGATCGTATTGCCGCTGAGAAGCTTTTCTTTGCTATCGGGAAGTGTAGCTTTAGCTATTATGATGCTTCCGATGATTATAAAGTCAACATATCACTCATTGAAACTTGTCCCCGATTCGCTAAAAGAAGCGTCTCTTGCGCTTGGAACTCCATATTACAGAACCGTTATGAAAGTAATAGTACCGGCTGCGTCCTCAGGCATAATAACAGGTATAATATTGAGTATTTCGAGAGTAGCGGGCGAAACAGCTCCGTTACTGTTTACCGCATTCGGTAATCCGTTTATGAACCTCAATATTACCAAGCCGGTCAACTCCTTGCCGCTTTTAATTTTTAACTACGCTACCAGCCCGTTTTCAGATTGGCAAAAGCAGGCATGGGGAGCATCACTTATCTTAATCATCATGGTCTCTGCTTTGAACTTAGCATCTAAAATTATGGAGCACAAATGGAAAACGACATACTGAAAATAGAAAACTTCTATGCTTACTATGGTACAATTTGTATTCTACAGAATATAAACCTGAGATTTACAAAAAACCATGCTATTTCTATCTTGGGTCCATCCGGCTGCGGCAAAACAACATTACTGAGGTGCATAAATCGAATGCACGAATTGGCAGACGACGCATCTATAAAAGGAAAAATTTTATTATCCGGCAAAGATATCTATGATACCGAACCAATGCTTATACGAAGAAGAATTGGGATGGTGTTTCAAAAACCAAATCCGTTTCCTACGATGAACATTTATGACAATGTAATAGCGGGCTACAAACTCAACAGCATAAAGCTTAAAAGATCGGAATCAGATAAAATTGTCGAGGAGTCGCTTATCAAAGCCGATCTTTGGGAGCAGGTAAGAGACAATCTTTATAAAAGAGGAACATTTTTATCCGGGGGACAGCAACAGAGGCTATGCATAGCAAGAGCATTGGCAATGAAACCTGATATCCTTCTGCTTGATGAGGCAACTGCTTCGCTCGATCCGAAAGCAACTTCAAATATTGAAAAACTGATAAATCAGCTCAAGCATTCTATTACAATAATAGTTGTAACGCACAACATTGCCCAAGCAGCAAGAGTATCCGATTATACTGCATTTTTGTACTCGGGTGAATTGATTGAATTTGGAAAAACAGGCGATCTGTTTACAATACCAAAAGATAAAAGAACCGAGGAGTATTTAACCGGAAAATTTGGATAAATTAGGAGAAAATATGCTTGAAAAAAAGATAATAGGGGCAAAAAGAGAGCTGGTAAAATATGCATGGCTGATTGAAAATATGATTAAAGATTCCATAGTGGGGTTGTTAAAGAAAGATAAAAGTATACTGGAAAAAATTCTTACAGAGCACGAACCTGAAGCTGATAGAAGGGAGCTCATCTTAGATAAGCTTTGTTTAACTTTAATTGTAAAATATTCACCGATGGCAAAAGATCTGAGAACAATATTGATGATAATGAAAATAAACAGTGATCTGGAGCGTATCGGTGATTTGGCATCTAAAATATGCAAAAATGCTCTCTTTTTGATAGAACGCCCACAAGTAAAACCTCTAATCGACATACCGAGAATGGGAGAAATAGCGGTTTCCATGTTAAATGACAGTATTAACTCTTTCATAAAAGAAAATTCCGATGTTGCCAAAGATGTTTTAGACCGCGATGATACTGTTGATGCCTTAAGAGATCAGATTTTGCGTGAATTAATAACATTTATGGGGGGCGATCCGAAAACGATTGAGCGTTCGCTCAGACTTTTAAGCATATCCAATAGTCTGGAAAGGACTGCCGATCTTGCAACAAATATAGCCGAAGATGTTATATTTATCGTCGAAGGCAAAGTTGCAAAGCACCAGTCAAAATAGTTTTAGAGAACAATCAAACTCGCAGACAAAATAAAGCATAGAGAGATAAACATGGGTTTTTGTTTTTCTGAGTGCAGACATTTGTCAGATTTGAGATCACTGTATAGTAATCATATTCACAGAAGTCAAAAAAAGGGATGAGTTAATAATTAAAATTTAATATACCAACCGGTTAGTTAAGGGCACTTCTGTTAATTCGTAAACGATTATCTTGAGTGTCAAATCCGCCTCCTCTGCTTTACAGATTTTGACAACAGCTCTGTTATTACCTGCAATTTGCGCATTGATGATACGGATTCGGACTCTCAATTTGAAACGCTTAGAATTAATAGAGCTACCCTATAGAAAACCTCATTAAAAGCTGTGAATTTGTTTATTGTGCAGTGGTCTCATTATGTTTTTATTTTGCCGCTTTTGGGCGACTTTATTTATGCAGGCTTTTGAGATTTGATTTAGACGAGGCAGGATAGCGCTGTTTTTACTATTGAATTTGCATCCAGGCCGGCTAACGATCGAAGAAGATTTTGCTCTCCGTGAGGTATAAATTTATCATCTATTGCAATTATTTTTATCGGTTTCTCTAATCTATTTTCGGCAAGAATAGAGGATATCAGCTGTCCGATTCCGCCAATTCTGCTGCCTTCTTCTATTGTTACTATGGCTTTTACATTCGTTGCGGTTCTTATTATTAGTTTTTTATCAATAGGTTTGATAAATCTCAGATTAACAACGGTCGTACTTACTTTTTTCTGAGAAAGAATATCGGCCGCTTCAAGAGCATTCTTAAGCATTGCGCCGCATGCAAATAGTGCTATGTCGTTTCCCTCTCTTTCTATGGATGCATACCCTATCATTATTTTGTCGTGTTTAATGTCAAGTGACAATGCTTCGCCGCGTGGATAACGAATTGCCACCGGGGCTTTAATTTGTTTTGTGATCTTAATCATTTCGACAAGTTCCTCTTTATCGGCAGGAGCCATCAGTATCATATTGGGTATTGGAAGAAGATATGAGATATCAAACACACCTTGATGCGTTGCTCCATCTGAACCAACTATTCCCGCTCTGTCAATCAGCAAAGTCAAAGGAAGATTTTGAATGGCCACATCATGTATCACCGAATCATAAGCTCTTTGAAGAAATGTTGAATACACGGCAACATATGGATATGCGCCGGAGGCAGCCAATCCTGCAGCAAATGTTACCGCAAACTGTTCAGCTATTCCTACATCAAAAACTCGTTTAGGAAACTGCTCTTTTAGTTTTGCTATGCCGGTTCCTTCAAGCATTGCGGCACTGATTGCTACTGAATCAAGATCCTTTTTAAAAAGTTCGCACAACACATTTCCTGCGGCGGCCGAATATGATTCAGGTTTTTTCATTGTTTTGCCGGTTTTGCTTTCGAACTTTCCTATGCCATGAAATTTTACCGGATCTAATTCGGCATGGTCGTACCCTTTGCCTTTTTTTGTAAGCAGATGAACTATAGTGGGACCTTTTAATGATTTTACATTACCTAAAATTTTTATAAGATCCTCTAAATTATGCCCATCTATTGGTCCAAAGTATCTGAAACCCATCTCTTCAAACAGAAGCCCGGGAGAAAGAAGTTTTAAAGAAACTTCAAATTTGCGTGCCAGTTTTAAAACTGTTTCACCTAAGACTGGCATTCCCTTGAGAATTTTCTCAAATTCATTGCGAACCGTAGTGTAGACTTTTCCGGAAGATGCTTTAGAAAGATAGGTGGTAATTGCTCCCAAGGAACGAGATATCGACATTTCATTATCATTTATTATGATAGTAATATCCGAATCTATTTGACTGGCATTATTAAGTCCTTCCCAAGCAAGTCCGCTTGAGAGCGCTCCATCACCAACAACCACCACAATTTTTTCATCGGATTTTTTTATGTCTCTTGCTGTCATCATTCCGAGTGCAGCAGCTATTGCTGTACCGGCGTGACCGGCACCAAAGCTATCATATTTTGATTCGGTCTTGTTGGGGAAGCCTGAAATACCTCCATATTGCCTTAGACTGGAGAACCGTTTTCTCCTTCCGGTTAATATTTTATGAGCATAACATTGATGTCCGATATCCCAAACAAGTTTGTCTTGAGGTGTGTTAAATATATAATGAAGTGCAATCGTTAGTTCGACAGCTCCCAAAGAAGATGCAAGATGCCCGCCTGTTTTTGAAACGATATCTATTATTTTATCACGAATTTCAGATGCAACTATATCCAGTTCTGAAATTTGCAGTTTCCTGAGATCAGATGGAGAGTCTATATTTTCTATCAATATTGTCTATTTTATTTTTGACAAATAATTCTTTGCTGACTTGGCCTGTTCTGATCCGGGAAATCCTTTCACAACTTTCTCAAGCAGATATTTTGCATCAATAGAATCACCAAGTTTGAGAAAACAGATACCCTCTTTCAACATTGCATCGGCGATTTTTTCTGAGCGCGGGAATCGGGTAACTATCTGATCGTAAGCTATTATAGCGCTGTCATACTGTTTTAATGAAAAATATATTTCACCTTTGTTGAAGTAGGCAAGATCAATTCTTTTATCATCAGGATTTTCTTTTATAAATTTGCCAAATAAATTTAAAGATTTTTTGTATTCTCTTTTTTTCAAAAAATCTACAGCTCTGCTATAATCATCAATAACAACCGGTGCCGGTTTATTTTTCGATACCCTCGCTTTTGCTATATTGGAGGCTTCTAATGATTTTGACGGTATTTTAACCGGACCGCCACTTAAATTCTTTGTGGGTGAGGATGTTGGTTTAATTTGTGATGATTGAAGCAGCAGTTGAATTTTGTTTATTCCGGATTCCAATGCCTTAATCTTATTAGCAAGTTGTTTAACTGTATTTGTGAGAGTAGCAAGGTTTGCGGATAAACGATTAATTCCGTTTCTATTTTCATCAACACTGCTTGTTATTTTATCATTAAAATGTTTAAACTCATCGAATCTTCCCGTAAGCTGTGCTATTTTCGAGAGCATGCCTTCATATCTTGCAGTTAGCGATGCTTGAGATGCTCTAAGATCTTCAATACGCTGCTGATTCTTGACTATTTGTAAATTGCCGTCTGCAGCAAAAACGGTTGTTGAGCTCATAATTAAAAATAAAATCAGAGTTACGATATTCATATAACACCTATTTATTTAATCATGAGTGTAAAATGATCTCTTCTGTTTTTAGCCCATGCCGCTTTGTTGTGAGCAGGATCAATTGGATTATCCTTCCCGTAGCTTACCATTGAGATCTGGTTTTCCGGAACACCTATTGCCGTAAAATAGTTTTTAACAACATTTGCTCGTCTCCAGCCCAGTGCTATATTGTACTCTTGAGTTCCTCTTTCATCGCAATTACCTTCAATTCGGACATGAACGCGTGGATGTTTAATGAGCCATTGTGCCATGTTTCTGAGCGCAGCGAAATCTTCCTTTTTTATCACAGCCTTATCAAAATCGAAATGTGTATTTCTGAAGATAGTTGATGCTGCATTTTTAATAATATTTCTAAGCTCACTTGTGCTGATTTCAGGGGCAGTGACACTTTTGAGTGTTGCCGCGGGCGGCTTATTAACGGTAGGTGCCGTTACCTGTTTAGCGGTAGCTTGTTGAGTAGTCTTGATTTCGTTCCCAGCACTGCCTTTTACGGTACGTTTGGCGCACCCTCCCAATATAATAAATGCCAATACCAATGCCACGGTAGATAATTTTCCAAAACTCCTCATTTTTTCCTCCCTTAAAATTTCATTCAACGATCTCATAAGATAATCGAAATCGTACCTCACATATTATCGTAAAAGATGAGACCATGCAAGTGAGCCAATGTCGCCTTTTACAGAAAAAATCAGATTTTCCTGTCCGCTAAATAGATTCGATAGATAAACATAGGAAATATCATTTTTCTTTTTAACGAATGCAACAAATCTGCCTCCGGGAGACCACACAGGTGCCACATTTGTAAAGCCGTTTGATAAGATCTTATATCCGCTTCCATCGCTGTTTATTGATGCTATGTCTAAATTGCCCTTCAGGCGGCTTACGAATGCAATTTTTTTACCATCGGGAGACAGATTCGGAGATGTATTGTAGCTGCCTTTGTATGTCAAACGTCTTATACTGCCTGTCGACAAATTTTTTATAAACAGCTGAGGCATTCCGAACCGGTTGGAGGTATAAATCAGCTTGTTGCCGTATAGTATCGGAGATACGTTAATTGCACCGTCATATGTTAAGCGTTTTCTTTTGCCTGTTTTGACATTGAGCATATATATATCAACTGCATTTCCATGAGGGGCCGAATAAACTATAAACTTTCCGTTTTCAGAAGGATGTCCTCCGATATTTATTCCTCCGAAACCTGCAATCAGCCTAATTTTACCGGTCGACATATTATATTTGTATAAAACGATATTGTTACCTTTTAAAGAGCTGAAATAGATAATTGATTTTCCCTGCCACTTGGGTAAATAGCTTAAGGTTTTAAAATTTGTAATTTTGGTTAATTTTGAACCATCAAATTCGCTAACATAAAGTTCTCTATATTTTCCCCTTTTTAGGGAGAATGCAAACATAGATTCAAAAGGTCCGTAATAACCGAACAGGGATTTGAAAATATCATCGGCAATGCGATGCGCCAGCCATCTGCTGCCCCCGGGTTCGGTCTTATATGATCTTGAAAAAATCTGTTTAAACGGCACTCTGCGTACAAATCTGACTTTAACCACAATATTTTTATTATCATTTTTAAGCGAGCCGTACAGAAGATACGCGCCTCCGAGTCCTCCGCTGCTGTTAACAAGAGAAAGGTGATCGGCATCAAACTTTATCGGCAGTTCTGAATATATTATATCGAAAAGGTTTGTAGTATTAAGATCGTGCGCTATTCGTTTGGATATGGAAAAACTGTCTTTATCAATGGTGTGGATCTGAACGGAGATTTTTTGAAAGTGCGGATTATTAATATCGATCTTGAATAATGCCGCATTGGAGCTCGAAGGCAGCAGAAGCAAGGTTGCAACGCTAAGTATAATACTGTAAAATATTCTAATTAAACTCATTTTTTGAAACATTACATGTTAAAATTATTTCTATGATTCTATCGTTTGAGGCTTTATATGGTGGAAACGGTGCAGCCGCTTTAACCGCATCAACGCATGTTTTATCATAATATGCGTTGCCTGAGTGTTGCTTCAGTTTAGTCAAAATTAATCTCCCCGATTTTGCAATTACGACTTTTACTATAGCAGTATAATCTGCTTTTTTCAACATATATTTGTTTATTTTCCATTCTCTTTTTATAAGTAGTTTTATTAAGTTTTGATAGGGTACTTTTTTGCTTGATGTCTGCCTTATTTCGGTTTTAATTTTTTGAAAAATTTTTGATATCCGTTTTTTGAGCATAACTTTATTGATTTTCTGTTCTTTTCTGATTCTTTCTCTTATTCTGTTGAGATTGTTCTCGCCGATCTTTTTTGCAGGTTTTTTTGTAGTAACTTTTATCTTTTTTATGCGTTTTTTTGTTTTCGATATTTTTTTTCTTTTTTTTAGCGGTTTCTTTTTCTGCTGTTTTCGTTTCTTTATGATGCGATGTACCGTTCTAATCTTCTTTATCTTTTTTACAGGCTTTTTCCTGTGAATTTTTGGTTTTGTCCGACTGACGCTTGATACAATATCCACATTCACAATCTTTTCATTGCTGCTTATACGTTTTGCATTGTATGGTATATATAGCAGCAGAAATAGCAGGCTGATATGGAGCAGGATAGAAAATAGCCAGCCGAATATCGATTTTTTATTGTTTGTATGAATCATCTATGTAAGAGCGCCTCAAGCCTGACATCTATTTTGCCATAATCGGCCGGCCCGGCATTTGCCATATGATTAAACTGTTATCTAATTTTAGACCGCTTTGGCGTTGTCAAAAGTCCTATCTTTTGCATTCCAAGCGATTTTATCATATCTATGAGATTCACAATAGTACCGTAGGGGACTGATTTGTCTGATTTTATTAGGACTCTCCGGTTGCCGCTTTCTGCTAATCTGTCTCGTATCCCTTTTATGCTGCTTCTCGTATCATTGAAATAGAAAACGCCATTTTTGTCTACACTTATTATGATATCTTTTCTGTTGACCTTTGCTTTGGATGAACTTGCCTTCGGAAGATTGACATTTATACCTTTTGTAAGCATAGGAGCGGTCACCATTACTATAATCAAGACAACCAGAATAACATCCACAAATGGTGTTATATTAATTTGCCATATTGCCTGATCATTATTTTTCATTTATCAATAGAATTTAGGACAGCCTCCACGCTAACCATAATATCATTAATTTTATTTCTTATAATGTTATAGGCGAAAACTGCCGGAATGGCCACAAACAGACCTGCAGCAGTTGTTATTAATGCTTCGCTTATCCCCGGAGCTATAACGGCAATATTGGTTGAGCCGGATGAACCTATTTCTGAAAATGCGTTCATTATTCCCACAACTGTTCCAAAAAGGCCTATAAACGGTGCGTTGACTCCGATAGATGCAAGCATAGTAAGACCTTTTGATAATTCAGTTCTTGTCTCTTCTATATAGATCTGCGGACTTCGCTCTCCTTTTTTGAAAAACATTGCTGTCGGCGAATATCGGAGTTGATTTGCATAAGACACGATATCGGATATTTTACCGTCTTCTTTGATGAACTGTTTTACCATATTTTCCTGTTTGGCTACCTCTTTTATCAAAAAGTATTTTTTGAAGATAACCGCCCATGACCAGATAGATAATGCTAAAAGAACTATAAGCACTAATATAGCTACAAGACCGATTGAACCGATATTTATTAATGTGTCGTTCATTTATATGAGGTAAGCTTAAATAGTACTGACAATTTATCTACTTCCATTTTAGCATCCTTGTATTTTGGATCCGACTTATCAATTTTATCTATATTCAATTTTTTTTCTTCGTACAGTTTTTTATATTCATCACGAGTTTTTTTAAGATCTGCCATTTCATAGGCATTGTCAGCTACAACTGTAACCTTGTCTTCAAAAACATGCAGGAATCCTGATGTTATACCTATAGGATCGTCTGCTCTTCCTAAGTTTCTCAAAAATAGAACATCCGGAGCAAGTTCAGTTATGAAAGGAGCATGCTGAGGGAGAATTCCAAAATCGCCCTCAACACCGGTTGCTCCTACGTAATCACATTCGACATTTCTTATCTTTTTGCTAGGCGTAATAATGATACAGTTCAGTTTAGACATGCTAATTTCCTGCTAATTTTTTAGCCTTTTCCTTTACTTCTTCCAAACCTCCAACCATATAAAATGCCTGTTCCGGCAGATCGTCAACCTCGCCTTCTACAACGGATTTAAAGCTGCTGACTGTATCCTCAACGGAAACATACTTACCGCTTTGACCTGTAAACTGCTCGGCAACAAAGAATGGCTGCGATAAAAAGCGCTGAATTTTTCTTGCCCTTTGGACGATAAGTTTATCTTCTTCCGAAAGTTCTTCCATACCTAATATTGCGATAATATCCTGAAGTTCTTTATAACGCTGGAGAAGCTGCTGAACCGTCATAGCGATATTGTAATGTTCATTTCCTACGATGGCCGGGTCCAATACTCGCGATGTCGAGTCAAGCGGATCGACAGCAGGATAGATGCCAAGCTCCGATATCTGACGCGATAAAACCGTTGTAGCATCAAGATGACTGAATGTTGTTGCAGGAGCCGGATCTGTTAGATCGTCAGCCGGGACATAGACTGCCTGCGCTGAAGTTATTGAACCTTTTTGGGTGGAAGCTATTCGTTCCTGCAGTTCTCCCATATCTGTTCCCAAAGTTGGCTGATAGCCGACAGCCGAAGGGATTCTTCCCAAAAGTGCGGAAACCTCAGAACCTGCCTGTGTAAAACGGAAAATATTATCAATAAACAGCAGAAGGTCCTGTTTCATTTCATCCCTGAAATATTCTGAAACTGTCAATCCGGTGAGTCCTACTCTTGCGCGTGCTCCGGGCGGTTCGTTCATCTGACCGTAAATTAGAGCTGATTTAGATAAAACCTTTGATTCGATCATCTCTCTGTAGAGATCGTTTCCTTCTCTTGTTCTTTCGCCGACGCCGCAGAAAACAGAGTATCCTCCGTGTTCCATAGCCACATTATGAATAAGCTCCATAATCAGGACTGTTTTTCCAACGCCTGCACCTCCAAAAAGTCCTGTTTTTCCGCCTTTTGAATACGGCGCCAGAAGATCAATAACTTTGATACCGGTTGCGAACATCTCGTTTGAAGTGTCCTGATCTACGAATGCCGGAGCTTCACGATGTATCTGGAGATATTTATCAGACTTTATTTCACCCTTTTTGTCGACAGGTTCGCCGATTACATTCATTATTCTGCCCAAGACCGGTTCACCAACCGGTACCTTTATGGGAGCGCCTGTATCAACAACCTTCATTCCTCTTGACAAGCCGTCGGTAGAATCCATAGCGACAGATCGAACCTTGTTGTCTCCTATATGCTGCTGGACTTCTAAAACCAATCTGCGGTCTAAACCTTTAACTTCAAGTGCATTGAAAATAGCCGGAATACTGCCGCTTTTAAACAGTACATCAACTGTAACCCCAATTACCTGAACAATTTTTCCTTCGTTTGTTTTCATAATTCTTCTCCCTTATCTCATCGCTTCTATTGCCGATGAAATTTCAATTAGCTCTCTTGTTATCTGCGCCTGTCTCGCCTTATTGAAATCAAGTGTCAACTTTTGTATCATTTCCGATGCATTATTGGTTGCTCCGTCCATGGCAATCATGCGTGCAGCCTGTTCACTTGCCGATGCCTCCAGAAAAGATCTGTATATCTGTGAATAGATAACCCGGGGAAGCAGTTTATTTAAAAGCTCCTCCTTTTCCGGTTCGAAAATATATTGTGTATTATCGTTTTTTTTGGATAGTTCCGCAATCGGCACAATACGAACTTCCTGAACCTTTTGAGACAAAACCGATATAAATTTATTAAATATCAGATATACCGTATCGGTTTCACCGTTTATGTAGCGATTTATTATAGCATCTGAAACAGTGGCTGCGTCATTAAAATTGATCTGTTTTTCAAGAATGCCGGAGTATCTGTTTTCTACCGCCCATTCGTGAAAACTGGAATATCCTATTCCAACTCTTCCTACAATCGTGGCCTTGCAGTCAATTCCTTTTTTTCTTTTTCGAATCATCATCTTTTCTGCTGCCGCAAGGACATTATGATTTGATGCTCCGCATAGGCCCTTATCGGAAGTTATTACGATTATTTCAGCCTTTTTTTCATCTCTTAAAAGCAAAAGAGGATGGTCAGAAAAACTGCATGTGGATACGAGCTTTCCCGCTATCTCTTCAACGGCGTCGGCATAAGGCCTCATTTTCAAAACTGCATAATTTGCACGTCTGAGTTTGGCAGAGGCCACCATCTTCATAGCCCTTGTAATTTTTTGAGTATTTTTAACGCTGCCGACTTTGCGCTTTATCTCTTTTGTGCTGGCCATTTCTAGGGTTTAAAGATATTGTCAAATTCTGTCAAGACAGATTCAATTTCTTTTGTCAAATCATCGTCCAACTTTTTCTTATCAGCTATCTTTTTTAGAATTTCAGGGTGTTTGACATCAACAAAACCATAAAGTTCGGTTTCATAGCTGCCTACTTTCTCTTCGGGATATTTATCAAGAAATCCATGAGTGCCCGCATAAACGATAATTATCTGCTTTTCAACGGGAATCGGCTGGTATTGAGGCTGTTTTAATACTTCCATCAATCTTGCGCCCCTTTCAAGCTGCAGCCTTGTTGATTTGTCAAGATCGCTTCCAAATTGAGCAAACGCTGCAAGTTCTCTATATTGAGCAAGTGAAAGCCTTAAATTTCCCGCAACCTGTTTCATAGCTTTAATCTGGGCGGCTCCCCCGACTCTTGACACCGACAATCCAACATTCAGAGCGGGTCTGAATCCGGAATAAAACAGGTCAGTCTCAAGATATATTTGACCATCTGTTATTGATATAACGTTGGTTGGAATATATGCGGAAACATCTCCGGCCTGAGTTTCGATAATTGGAAGTGCAGTAAGACTGCCACCTCCATTTTCATCGGAAAGTTTTGCAGCTCTTTCAAGTAGTCTCGAGTGAAGATAAAAGACATCTCCCGGATACGCCTCTCTGCCGGGAGGACGTCTCAGAAGCAGAGAAAGCTGTCTGTATGCCTGTGCATGTTTTGAGAGATCATCGTATATTATAAGGGAATGCCGACTTGAATCTCTAAAATATTCTCCCATCGCGACGCCTGAATATGGAGCCAAAAACTGCAGAGGTGCCGGGTCGGATGCTGTGGCGGCGACTACGATAGTATAATTCATGGCGCCTTCTTCTTTGAGCTTTTTTACAACACGCGCAACCGTTGAGCGTTTTTGACCAATTGCAACATAGATACATATAACATCCTGGCCCTTCTGATTTATTATCGTATCAATCGCTATAGCGGTTTTACCGGTCTGTCTGTCGCCAATTATAAGTTCCCTCTGTCCTCTTCCTATCGGTATTATAGAATCAATTGATTTGATTCCCGTTTGAAGCGGTTCGTCAACCGGTTGCCTTTCAACGATTCCCGGTGCTTTGACCTCTACAAGACTGCTTGATTTTGCATTTATTGCTCCTTTGCCGTCAATAGGTATTCCCAAAGCGTCTACCACTCGCCCCACAAGCTCTTCTCCTACGGGAACCTCTGCAACCTTTCCTGTACGTTTTACAACATCGCCTTCCTTGATTCCCATATCTTCGCCCATAATTACCACACCGACATTATCTTCTTCGAGATTGAGCGCTATGCCTCTGAGGCCGTTTGGAAAGGTAACCATCTCATTTGCCATAACATTATCAAGACCGAAAATCTTGGCTATGCCGTCACCAACCGACAGGACTATACCCGTTTCGGATACATCGACAGTTTTTCCAATAGATTCTATACGCTCACGTATAATTTGACTTACTTCAGCAGCCTTTATTGCCATAAACTCCTCCAACTATATTTAACAGTCTTATCACTATAGCGATATTTTTTCTATTAATTTATTAATCCAAACTCTTGACGCAGTTTGGCAACAATATGACGCACAGATCCGTCATAAACAATATTTCCTGCATAGATTACAATTCCGCCCCATATATTTTCATCAATCTTATAACTAAGATCAACTTTTTTACCGGTTAGACCGCTTAATGCGTCTTTGACACCTTTCTTTTCTTTTTCGGCAAGTTTTACCGCCGAAATTGCTATGCCGGAAACTCTGCCGTACAGATCATCACAGTAGTTTTCAAAAGATTTAACTATATTTCCAAAGATATTAATTCTTCCATTATCCAGCAAAAAGATCAGAAAGTTGCCCAAAACCGCATCAAGTTTTAAGTTATTGACTATCTCCTGTATGATATCGGACTTTTGAGATACCGAGATATTGGGCATAGCCAGAAATTGCTTCATCCATTCCTCTGACAGCAATCCGTCAATCTGCTTTAGAGCCTTAAGATAATTATCCGGTTCATCACCTTTGTCTTCTGCAATCATAATTAGCGATTTTGCGTATATATTCGATAGTTTGCTGCTCATAATGACCTCAAGTCGGTAATTATCTTATCGTTTATTTTTCTATGAATCTTTTCGTCCGCATCCTTAAGATTTTTGGACAGTTGATGTTCCATTTTGTTAAATAATGCTCCGAATATAATCTTTTTTGCCGTTTCCTGCTCGCTTGCCATCGCTTCATTGATATTTGATTGATATCCCTTAGATATTTCGCGTGCTTTTTTTATAATGGATTCCGTTCTTATTGCAGCTTTTTTTTCATACAGCGATTGAATTTCAGCTATCGCTTTGTCAATATTCCGATAAAACTCTTCAGATTTTTTAAGCTCAATTTTATTGCGTTTTAAGATGTGTTCCGCATCGTCTATTTTTTGTTTGATTGATGTTTTTCTGTTCCTGAAGAAATCAGATATCGGTTTATGTAAAAAATAGTAAAGAATTCCAACAAATATAACAAAATCTATGACTCTCCAACCCATGTGAGGGTTGCCTCCAGACGCTGCCGCCGGTATTGCAGTCAGCATCAGCAGCAGTATGAAAGTAAAATTTTTCATCGTAATCATCCTATTTTATTAGCGTTATTATTTGACCGACAAGTAAAGATGCTTCAGATTCTATATAGCCTTTTTCATTTTCTACA
Organism: Campylobacterota bacterium; assembly: GCA_013152955.1. Lineage (GTDB taxonomy): Bacteria > Campylobacterota_A > Desulfurellia > JAADFJ01 > JAADFJ01 > JAADFJ01. The sequence continues at coordinate 21,065 of JAADFJ010000073.1, read as the reverse complement.
TCTTTCCACAGGCGTTCACGTTTTTCTTTAAGTATTGATTCGGCTTTTTGCTTTGCGTCCTCTTTTATTTTTTCGGCCTGACTGCGCGCTTCATATAATGCTTTTTCATACAGCGCTTTTGCATTATTTTCCGATTCATTGAGCCGATTATTATACCGATTGTTGAAATCCGAGACCTTTTGAGCTAGAAGTGACGCTTTGTCATACTTGGCATCTATATCTGCGTCTCTCCTTCTTATATGTGTCAGCAGAGGCTTGTATAGTATTTTGTTAAGTATCACCATCAATAGTAAAAAAGCTATACCTTGCGCTATAATCCAATTTGTAATACCCATAAAAACCTCACTCTATGCTTTTTTTCTAAATATTGTCTTTAGTTGTTCTGTGCACCCATCGGACAGCTTCATAAGCAGGTAAAGACCACTTTCCAACTGTTGCAATGTTGCACTATTTTTATATCAGAAACGAAATTTTTGTCAAGAAATTCTGCAAATAAAAGTATAGTGAGACCCATTTACAATAAACAGATCCGTAATTTTTTATGAGGTTTTATATGGGGCAGCTGCACTTAGTGTGTAAGATCAGCTAATAATTTCAAGTGTTTCAAGACGGTCGTTTACGGATTGATGAAAGAATCCTTAGCCAACCGATTAGTGTTTTAACTATTAACCCCTCTTCCATGTTAAAGCTTTCCACTTATCGCTGAGATTTATCTTTAGAGCATGAGCTGAGCTGTTAATCTGTGATATTTTTGAGATCTTTATCTTCAAAGATCAGTTTTTCCATTGTGACCGTTTTCAGCTTTTCTGCAAATTCGTTTTCGATGTTGCGTAAAGCCGGAGAAATTTTGCATATAGGGTTTAGAGAGCATATCTGAGGACTGAGAATACATAGATTCATCGATCTATACGCTTCTAAGGCAACCAGCACATCGTACAAATTAATTTTATCTGCAGGTCTGCTGAGTTTTATGCCGCCTCTGCGGCCTTTTTGTGAAATAATAATGTCATTAAGAACCAGTTTATTTACAATTCTAACCAAAAATGGTTTTGGTATCTTAAGCTTTTGAGCTATATCTGCAGTATGAGAAAGCTCATCTTTTGAACCTAAATATGCTACCAATCGTATTGCATAATCTGCTTCTCTGGTTATATATGACTTTCTTGCTGTTATCATAATCTATTTATAACATAACGGATATTATTTTGTCAAGCTGATAGTATGTGCGAATTAAACTTTTCTTAATTTTTAACTGATATTACGCACTAAGCGCAACTGCAGTGACAATAGCAGCGTATAAGCGCAAAGGCAGTGTAACTTGAAGCAGCCGGCTGCTTCAAGTTACACTAACACAGCAATTATACGTTACTATTGCCGCCAGAAGAGCAAAAAGATAAAGCATCTATACTGCATTGGAACCTTGCCGCCGCAGCTGCGCCGCCGGTAAGAACCTTCCTTATAATATATAGCGCTTTCTCTTTTTGCTGAAACTGCGTTTAGTGCGTCGTAATATCAGTTTTTAAATTTCATACTTATTTCCGGTTTTTGCAGATATTAATTGTGATTAGCTCTTCCTTGACTTTCCATACTTGACAAACTGACGAACGGGTGTTAAAGTTTAATATCATTAAACAACGGAGGAAGTAAAATGGAAAAGGCTATTGCTGTTGGAGACAGGGTTAAATATTATAGAAAAAAAAGATCAATGACAATTCAACAGGTAGCAGAGGCGGCAGGATTGTCAAAAGGACTTATAAGTCAGATTGAGAATAGACTTGTTTCGCCACCCATTGCAACATTGTTTAAAATTGCAAATGTTCTTGAGGTCCCGATGGCCAGATTTTTTCAGGATGAATTATCTGTTTCCGATAAGATAGTGGCCGTAAAGGAATCTGAACGTAAAAAAGTCAACAGAAGAAAACTTTCCGGAAGTATGTCACTGGGCTATAGCTACGAATCGCTTGCATGGAAAAAGACGAAAAAATCAATGGAGCCGTTTATTATTACATTTGAGCCTAAGCAGGCAGATGAGGTGGCCTATTTCAGTCACCAGGGAGAAGAATTTCACTTTGTGCTGGAGGGAGAGCTTGAATTTCTGAGCGATGAAAAAACCGTTGTACTTACAAAGGGAGATTCACTTTATTTCGAATCAAACATAAGTCATGGATTCAGGGCGTTAAATGGAAAACCGGCAAAGACTCTTGTAGTTATTCATTCAGATTATTAAGAAGCTCTTTCAATGAAAAGTATTAGAATTCACGGAAGAGGCGGGCAAGGGGCGGTTTTAGCAAGTAAAATATTGGCATACGCATACTTCCTGGAGGGAAAGTTTTCTCAAAGTTTTCCAACTTACGGAGCTGAAAGAAGGGGTGCTCCGGTTGCATCATTTGTAAAAGTTGATGATAGTTTTATAAATGAGAGATGCCCTGTTAAAACTGCGGATATGGTATTGGTTCTGTCTGATAGCATTATAAAACTTGTTGATATAGTGGAAGGCACAGGTCTTAAAAGCATTATCTTAATTAATTCAAACAAGAAAAACGACACTTTCAGCCTGGAGACGGATGCAAAAATTCTTACGTTTGATATATCCAAAATAGCCGTTGATAACGGGCTTGGTACACCATCTTTCCCGCTTGTAAATATACCCGCACTCGGTATAGCAGGAAAGATTGACGGTATAAAGCTTGATAGTTTGATAAAAGCTACCGAAAAATTCGTTCCGTATAATGTAGAAGATAGCATCAGAGCATTAAAAGCGGCATATAGGAGCACAATAAATGAGTGAAGCAACAAAACAGGAAGAACTATTAGATATTTATGAATCTCCCAGTGTTTACTCAACTACAACGACAGAAGTTAATATAACCGGTTCATGGCGGTTTTTGAGGCCTGTTCTGGAGGATAACACAGCACCTTGTTCCGCGCAATGTCCTTGCAATATCAATATGGCTGAATATATGCGTTATCTCGGTGAAGGCGATATTCGGACTGCAGCAGCCATTCTGCGCGAGGAAAACCCTATACCTGCCATTACAGGACGAATATGTCCGGCTTTTTGTCATTCCGAATGCAATAGAGGCTCATTTGACGAGCATATTGCAATAAGGCAGATTGAGCGCACATTGGGTGATTATTGGCTTGATCATCCGGATAGTGCTCCGGAAATCAGAGAAAACGAGAAAGTTGCTGTTGTTGGAGCAGGACCGGCAGGATTATCATGTGCATATTTTTTGGCTAAATTTGGTTATGATGTGACTATTTATGAAAAAAATAAAAAGATAGGCGGTGTTCTTACATACGGAATTCCTTCATATAGACTTCAAGCTGATATCAGAGACAGAGAGCTGAAACTTATAACCAGAGGAATAAGCGTAAAAACAGGCATGAATATCGGCGAAAAAGAACTTTATGACATAGCAGACCGGTACGATGCTGTTTTTTTTGCGCCCGGTTTATGGAAAGATCGTGTTGCTCTTGAGGGCAAGTGTGTATATGCCGGAGGTGAAATTCTCAAAGAGATAGCTGAGGGCAGGGGAGTTCCCGATGGCAAAAAGGCGGTTGTAGTTGGAGCAGGCAACGTTGCAATGGATGCTGCAAGGTCGCTTCAGCGTTTAGGAAAAGATGTTCTTATCGTGTGCGCTGAAACATCCGAACAGATGCCTGCGTTTGACGAAGAAATAGAACAGGCAGTAGAAGAGGGTATTAAAATAAGACATAAAGAGCTTCCGGTTAAGCTTATTTATGAAGATGAGTTTGGAAACAAACTATCGAAGATAAAAATGAATAGGGCGCACATTAAGGAAGGACGTGTAATTGTTGAGAATGTTTCATCGGGAAGCATTGATGCAAATTTACTAGTATATGCGATTGGACAGGAGGCGATATTTAAGGCGAAGAAGAAGCCTAATCTTTTTTTTGGCGGTGATTATGTAAGCGGCCCCAGCTCAGCTACAGCTGCTGTTGCATCGGGCAAAGTTACCGGCTTTATTATAAAAGAGTATCTTAAAAAAGGTAGGAACATTCAGATTGAGCCGGCTAATTTCAGAGTAGGGAAAAAAAGCGGTGACGTGATTATCGGTTTTGACAAGATGAATAGTTTCTACTTCCAAAAGCAAAAGCGGGTAGCCTGGCCGGTTTTGCCGGTAGGCAAGAGAGCCGGAAATTTTGAAGAGATTATAGGTTCATATAGCATAGAAGAAATGATAGAGGAAGCTAAGCGCTGTTTTCATTGCGGGAGTTGTGATTTTTGTCAGGCATGCTGGTTTTTCTGCCCGGATGTTGCAATAAAAACTACATCGGGAGAGATAGCGATAGACTTGGATTATTGCAAAGGATGCGGTATCTGCAGTACTGAATGTCCCAGGGGCGTCATAACGATGAAGGAGGAGCTATTATGAAAAGAGAGATGCTCTTGGGCAGTGAGGCGATAGCTTATGGAGTAAAGCTCTCCAGGCCGATGGTGATAAGCGCATATCCTATAACTCCCCAGACGCATATTATCGAAACATTAGCCAATATGACCGAAAACGGAGAACTCAACGCAAAATTTATAAAAGTAGAGTCGGAATTGTCTGCTATAAGCAGCTGTTACGGTGCTGCTGCCGCCGGAGTAAGAACGTTTACTGCAACTGCAAGTCAGGGCCTGCTGCTAATGCATGAGATGCTTCATTGGTTTAGCGGAGCAAGACTGCCTATGGTGCTGGTCAATGCTAACAGGGCTGTCGGATATCCATGGAATATCTGGACTGATCAATCCGATTCGTTTGCTCAAAGAGATACAGGATGGCTTCAAATCTATTGTACTAATGCGCAGGAGGCCCAAGATTTTATTCCCATAGCTTACAAAATTTCCGAGAGTATAAATCTTCCGGTAATAGTTGCCATCGACGGTTTTATTCTTTCGCATACGCTTGAACCGCTTATGTTGAGAACACAGGAAGACATAGACCGGTTTCTTCCGAAATATGTACCGAAATATTTTCTTGATATTGACAATCCGCAGAGCTTTGGTAATGCGGCAATGGCAGAGAGTTTTTATAAGATGAAAAAATCGATGAATGACGATATGCTGAATTGGAATTGCATAGACTCCGTTTTAAATGAATTTAATGATCTTATGAAAACAGATTATAAACCGGTGGAATGTTACAGGACCGATGATGCAGACAAAGTATTTCTTGCCGCCGGTGCTTTATGCGGAACGGCTAAGGTGGCCGTTGATCTGCTTAGAAAAAGAGGATCGAAAATCGGTCTGATAAATATGAGATTTTTAAGACCTCTTCCAAAAAAACAGATTATTGAGGCGGTAAAGGATAAAAAGATATGGGTTTTGAACAGAGCAGTATCGTACGGAAACAGCGGGACGTTAACCGGTGAGCTGAAGAGCGCTCTTTTTCCTATGGATAACGAAATAATAGATGTTGTTGTAAGTTTAGGAGGAAAAGATGTGTATCCTGAAACATTAACCGATCTTTTATCAATTAAGGACACGGAAAAAACCGTATGGCTTGATTCAAGGAGTTAGACGATGAGATTTAGTGAATTAAAAAGACAAGAACAGCTCAATTCCGGACATCTTGCATGCCCGGGCTGCGCTGCGAGCTTATCAATGAGACATGCGCTTAAGGCATTGGGAGGAGAAACTGTTGTAGTGATACCTGCATGCTGTTGGTCAATAATCTCAGGAACCTACCCGACTACAGCTCTATCTGCTCCAATTCTTCATACACCTTTTGAAACGGCGGCAAGTAGTGCGACGGGAGTCAGAGCTGCACTTGATATGAAGGATGAGTTTGATACAACCGTTATGGCTTGGGCAGGTGACGGCGGAACATTCGATATAGGATTGCAGGCGCTTTCCGGGTCGCTTGAGAGAGGTGACAATATTATTTATGTCTGCTATGATAATGAGGCATATATGAATACTGGAATACAGAGAAGTTCCGCAACTCCTGCAGGTGCATGGACAACTACGACTCCGCGCGGAAAACCGATAGAAAACTGGAAAAAGGATCTTTTTTCAATAGTTATAGCTCACACTCCTGCTTATGCAGCGACTGCAACAATTGCATATCCGGATGATTTTTACAAAAAATTTGAAAAAGCTCGATTGATCAAGGGGGCACGCTTTATTCATCTGCTTTCTTCATGTCCTCCGGGCTGGAAAATGGCTGAATCGGATTCAATCAAATCGTTAAGATTTGCGGTTGAATCTGGAATTTTTCCTCTGCTTGAATGGGACGGTAAAATGCATCTTACCTATACGCCGGAAAAACTTATTCCAATTGCGGAATATTTTGAAATTCAAGGGAGATATAAAAGATTGAACAGGGAAAGGATAGAGGAGATTCAAAGACTGGTCAGAGCCCATTTTGAGAAACTGAAGGGAACTGCAGTCTGATACTTCAGCCTTTTTGGAAACTTTTATTAACTGATGTATGAGGTGAATTTTAACGCAAATAGCAAAGATATTGTCAGGATTTGTAATGCAGAGAGGCTAATTCGAAACCCAGGATGATCATTTATGGATGAACAAAGGTATCTTTCTTTGACTTCTGTGAATATGTTTATTGCACAGCAGTTTCATAATCTGTTTTCGTTTAAAAAGATATTCTGATAGTCTTTATAGTTTGACAAGGTAATTGTTTTAATACTTTTACTGAGTTTAAACGATTGTCTAAATGCTTTTTGTGATAACAGCATCTTCATAGCTCCGGTCAATGCCGTATTTCCAACCAGGTTAATTTTTTTTGCAGTTTTAGAGATTATACCTGTTGTGATAAGATCGTCCCGTGATACAAAGTATCCAAAGCCTCCGGCAATCATTACCGATAGCGAAGACCAGTTTGTTGAGGAACGATCAAGCAGAATTTTGATTGCACTTGTTATGGCCGCCTTTGCAAATATAAACTGTTCTATATCTGATTGACTTATATAGATTGAGCGGGAATAATCCAAAAACAGGACTCTTTCACCCTTTTTGTTTCTCCTTATTCGTTTGAGAATTGGAGGGCTCACCTCAGAGTTGATTTCGCCAGGACCAAGAAGTTTTCCATGGCTGCCGACCATTTTCCATTTAACAAGTTGAGCAACTGCTGATATAACCCCTGATCCGGCTATTCCTGCGGCCGGCTTGTTTCCTATTGTTTCAATTTTTAGGTCATCGCTTTCGCTCAGCAGCACCTTTTTTATGGCGCCATCTGCCGCAGTCATTCCGCATTCGATGTTTCCGCCTTCGAATGCGGGGCCGCTTGGTGCCGATGTTGCCCATATATTTTCATTTTTCTTTAAAACAACCTCGCAATTTGTGCCTATGTCGCAAAGTAAAAAATTTTCCTCATTAGACAAGGCTGTGAGATCCGCTAAAATATCTCCACCTATATATGCATCTACAAGAGGAACGAAATGTACGGGCGTGGCTTTATCAAGAGAATTAATGTTCATTTCAGCTGCGTTGGTCTCAAGTACGTTTATACTGTTTTTATAAGGAAAAGCGGCAAGTCTGTCAGTAGGGATACCGTACGCAATATGGGTCATTGCACTGTTTGCCGTTATACACACATAAACAATCTTGCCTGCTGATTTGGATTTCTGAGATAATTTGAGCACAAGAAAGTTGAGGTCTTCGGTCAGCGCTTTTTTTAGATTTTCAAGACCGTCGACAGCATATTGCATTCTGCTTATTATGTCATATCCGTATTTTCTCTGAGAATTTGCCATGCTGTATCGGGCGATCATATTTCCCCTTAAATCGCGCAGCTCTCCTGCTATGGTTGTGGTACCTATATCTACTGCCATAAGCAGCGGATTTTCGCAGCAAAGCGACGCAACTGTTCCATCGTATGTTATTACGGCATCGATATTTTCGGCTTGGATTGCAGATGGAATATGGCGAGTCAGCATATTGCCTATTTTTGCTCCGAGACAATGCTCAAGGTATGTCTTATCAGACGGAAAACCATGATTTTTATCTATCAATATCGATTTTTTTCTTACTATTGGATCAATATCGGTAATAAGCAAGGCTGAACCGGCGATAGATTTTATTTTTTTTGGTGGATTTTGTATTGTAATCGATAGATTTCTGTCTATTTTATGGCAGCAAGCAAGACGTATGTTTTCGTTCAATTCCGATTCTGAAAGTAATTTCCTTTCGATCTCACCGGCAGGCAGCTCGGCTTTGATTTTGCACTGTCCGCACCGGTTATTGCCGCCGCAGGGTGAATGGATAAGTGAATGCTCGGCGAGTTGGTGATAAAGGTTGCCCCCTTCGGTATAAAAAACAGTCGTTTCTCCATTTGATAGAACGATTATACGATACTTTAGACGTGCCATTGAAAAAGATTGAATATAGTTGAGACAAACGCCCGTCTCAAATGAGACGGGCGTAAAAAATTCTTAGATATGAAAAGGATTTGTGAAAAGGAGCAACAAAACAACAACTAGCGTGTAGATAACCTGTGCCTCAATCATAGCTAAACCGATCATCATTAAGGTCATAAGTTTACCGCCGAGTCCTGGATTCCTTGCGGTAGCGGTTGCTGTTCCGCTCACAACGTGTCCCATTCCAATTCCTCCGCCCGCAGCAGCAGCCCCTAACCCAATGGGTGTACCAAGTGCAACCATCTGGTAATAAGGAATTTTCTGCAGAACGGACAGGCTGGAACCTTCTCCTGCAGCTAAAGCCGGCATCGCAACGATGAGTACAAATATCGTTAATCCGGCTATTCTCCAAAACCTCATAAACAACCTCCTAAAGTTTTCAATTTATTCGTGTGACGGTTCGCCGACTGCATCGGCAATATAAAGAGCTGTGAGAAGTGCAAAAATAAACGCCTGAAGCAGTGCGGAAAAAATTACTAAAAACATAATTGGTATCGGAATGATATACGGAAAAAGCATAAAAAAAACTGCCAAAAGTAAATCATCTCCAAATATATTGCCGAAAAGACGAACAGAAAGTGAAAGTACCCTTGCGAAATGTCCTATTATTTCAAGCGGCATAAAATAAGGCGTCAGCCACCAGATGGGGCCCGTAAAATGCTTAATATATCCAAATCCGTGCCGCCTTATGCCAAGATATTGATAGTATACAAACACTATTAATGTCATTGACAAAGTAGTGTCCAGTTTGCCCGTTGGAGGATCAAAATATGGAATAAGCTCAGTAAGATTTGCCGCAAGAATAAAAAGTGAAAGTGTGGCGATAAGAGGAAAATGCTTTGCAATCTCATCTTTACCGAGAATGTCTTCGAAGAACTTATATATTCCCTCAACCACAGCTTCGAAAACATTCTGCAGGTGACCGGGCAATATCTTAAGCGATGAGCGCACAATCAGGGATACCGTTATGAGTCCGATAATAATCAGCCATGTGAATGCAATATAATGCGGCAACGGTATAAAATCTAAAAACGTTGGGGCTTCCATCTCTCCAACCTCCAAATTCTTATATATTTTCGGACTAAATTTTAGCCCTTATTTTTTTTTCATACAATATGCAGAAACCGACAGAAATGACCAAAAAAATAGGTCCTAAAGCCAGTCCCAATGCAAAACCAATCCAATTAAGATTGGCAACAAAAAGGAGTATAGCGGAAAAGGCTATCAACATCAAGTACCTCAGGAAATTTGAAACTATAAAAAACAAACTTTTTTTATTTTTGAAGATTCCGACAGCACCTTTTTTCAGCAGCCAGTAATCAAAACAGAATAGAGCTGCTCCGAGGATAAAGGCTATTGTATATTTATAATGCAGGGCGGTTATAATGACGGCTGCCAGTATATAAAAGATGACGCACAACTGTTCAATCTTTTTCAGAGAAGGCATGTCTTCGATTATTTTAGACGTTTCCATTCTTGATACATACTCCAAAATGCAGCTCCTATACCGTAAAAAAGAAATAATAGAAACAAGAGATGGTATTTTGTGGGAAACTTTTCATCCAGAAAATACCCTATAACACCGCCTATAAGGATACTGAAAACAACTGCGAAACCCAATGAAAACGATTTATACAGTGCCCAATATTCTTTTATATGTTTCTTCATATAGATACATTAGTTTATGAAACCTCTTGTTCAAGAAAACTGTCAAAAGCGCTTATTGTGGCTGAAATTTGATTCTCAGTATGTTCTGTTGACAGAAAGGATGTTTCAAACGGAGAGGGAGCAAAATAGATTCCCTGATTAAGCATAGAGTGGAAGTATCGAGTGAAGCGGTCCGTGTCGGAATTTTTTACATCCAGAAGATTCTCAATCCTTTTGTTGGAGAAAAAAATACTGAAAACCGATCCTGCATGAGGCGTATCTATTAATATTTTATGAAACGAAGCCGATTTTTGCAAGCCGCTGCATAGTTTGCTGCTTAGCTGTTCAAAATATTTGTACGGGTTGAGCTTTTTAAGCTTTTTTAATGTAGCGATGCCTGCAGACATTCCGAGCGGATTACCTGAAAGTGTACCGGCTTGATAAACGGGACCTTCCGGTGCAATCTCGCTCATATAGATTGACTTTCCTCCGTATGCCGCAACAGGCATTCCTCCTCCGATCACCTTCCCGTAGCAGATAAGATCAGGGTCAATGCCCATTTTGGATATTGCAGTGCCATAGCATGTTCTAAATCCGACTAATACTTCATCGGCGATAAATAAAGCGCCATATTTGCGCGTATTTTTTCTTATAGTCTCGAGAAAACTTTTCTTTGGTATTATTAAACCCATATTTGCGGCAATTGACTCAACTATGACGCAGGCTATTCGATCGCCATATTTGTCGAAACAATCGGCAATTGATTTATCATCATTATATTCCAGAACTATCGTATCTGACGCCAAAGATTGAGGAACGCCCGGGCTGCTTGGAACACCCAATGTCATAGCGCCGGAGCCTGCGCTTACCAGAAGACTATCCGCGTGTCCATGATAGCAGCCGTTAAATTTGATGATTTTATCTTTTCCGGTAATACCTCTGGCAAGTCTTATGGCGCTCATAGCGGCTTCTGTTCCGGAATTGACAAAACGTATTTTTTCCGGACCTCCTTCGCTTTCATGAATAATTTCAGCAAGTTCGGTTTCCAGATCGGTAGGCGCTCCAAATGATGTGCCTCTTTCCAATACAGATTTAATCGCCGTCATAACATCATTATCGCGATGTCCCAAAATTAACGGTCCCCAAGAGCAAACATAGTCAATATATCTGTTTCCATCGGCATCCATTATATATGATCCTGAGCCGTTTTTAATAAATAGGGGAGTGCCTCCGACAGCGTTGAATGATCTTACCGGACTGTCTACTCCGCCTGCAATATATCTTTTTGCTTCATTAAAAAGCTGCTTTGACTTTTCATAAATCATGATAATCCTATGAGATATCTGTTGACTGAATCGGCAGCTACGGCACCATCTGATGCTGCGGTTATGAGCTGTTTTAACGGCGATACTCTGACATCTCCTGCGGCAAAGACCCCTTTTATATTTGTTGACATTCTTGAATCTGTTACTATATATCCCTGTTTATCATCCAATACGGGCGGACAAAAATCTTTACTTGCCGGTATCAAGCCGATATAAATAAATACACCATCTACCTTCAAGATAGAACTCGATCCGTCTTTGGTGCTTTTTAGTGCAAGCGATTCCACCTTTTGTTCTCCGTTTACCGTTTCTACAACAGTTGACCATAAAAACTTGATATTCGGCGTATTGAGTGCCTTTTCCTGCAAAATTTTTGAGGCTCTGAGCTGATCTCTTCTGTGAATTACATATATCTTGTTGACAAGTTTGGAGAGAAAGAGTGATTCATCTATTGCTGAATCTCCGCCTCCTACAACAGCAACATCTTTTCCTTTAAAAAAGAACCCATCGCATGTTGCGCAGAAAGAAATACCTTTTCCGATAAATTTTGCTTCATTTTTTGCATTAAGTTTTCTTGGACTTGCGCCTGTGGCAATGATTACAGCTTTAGCTTCAATCTGAGAACCATCATCAAATTCTACCGTTTTTCCGTCACTATTGCCGCGAATATTAATACAGTTCTTATATAACATCGGGACATTCAGCTTTTTTACCTGTTTTTCAAAGTTTTGAATCAGATCAAAACCTGATATAGGCCCGGGAACTCCCGGATAATTTTCAACATTAGCTGATACAACAATCTGTCCTCCGGCAGCCTTTTGCTCAAATATTTTGCATTCAATGCCGTATCTTGCCGCGTAAATCGCTGCGGAAAGTCCGGCAACACCTCCACCAATGATTGCAAGTTGTAACATTTGTACTCTCCTTAAAATTTACTTATAATGAGACCGCTGCACAGTAAATGCTTTCACAGAAGCCGAATAAACAGCAAGATTCAGAAATTAAAATCTGAGGTACTAACCGGTTAGTTAAGGATATTTCTGTTAATCCGTAAACGATCATCTTGAGTCCCAAATCAGCCTCCTCTGCGCTGCAGATTTTGGCAACAGCTCTGTTTATTACCTGCAATTTGCGCCTTGATGAGACCTGTCTGCGTGCAACCGCACAGGCAGGCGAATTTGGACTCTCAATCCAAAACGCTTAGAATTAACAAAAGTGTCCTGTAGAATTTTATTTCCTGAAGATTGCTGTTTATTTAGATGCATTATTGCCATATATCTTTTCGGGTAAAATTATATTTTCACGCATTAAGATATTATTATAAAGATTTTGCCCGGTTGCCATATTTTCGATTGTTATGCTATGAACTGATAATTGACTGATATTATTGCAGCAGTTTTATTTTTTCTACATAGCTTTCTTTGGGAGCGGCACCTATAACCTGATCAACAACTTTTCCGCCTTTAAAAAACATAACAGTTGGAATAGACATAATGCCGTAGCGGGATGCTATTGACGGTTGTTCGTCTGTATTTAATTTACCGACTATAACATCATCGGTTTCATCGGCAATTTCGTCTATTACGGGCGCTACCATGCGGCAAGGACCGCACCATGGAGCCCAAAAATCTACCATTACCAAACTTTTTGCGTTTATTACTTCATTTTCCCAATTAGCTTCTGTTAATACAATTTCTTTTGACATAAATCCTCCTTTTATTGCTGCAATCCAAATTGTCAACTAAGGCATAGATGATGATAAAAACATTGATCAAATTGTCAAGTCAGCTTAATCTGGTAAGATAGCAAAGTGTGTCTTTATTAATTCTGTACGTTTGGATTTGGAGCTGAACGGGGTCGTTTTATGGATTGATTAATAATGGAAGTATGAATGGAGGAAGTATCTATGATTATGATAATTGTTTCGGCGCCTGCCGATGCTGCCGAAAATATTGCTAAAGAGCTTTTGGCAAAACGAATTGCAGGATGTGTTCAAATACTGAAACCTGTTGAATCCATCTATATCTGGAAAGGAAAGATTGAAACGGCGAATGAAAGCATCTTGTTTGTAAAACTTCCTAAAAAGAATAAATCAGCCGCTCAGGAAATTATCAAAGAAGCGCATCCTTATGATGTTCCTGAAATTCTTTCTGTAAATGTGAGCTCTAATGAAGATTACAGGCGTTGGCTGTACGAGGCTGTATTATGAGACCACTGCACAGTAAACGCTGTGAAGACGCTTACTGTGCAGTGGTCTCAATAATATAAACGGCCGAAAAAATTTTAGTCTATACGAGATTCTTATAAACAAAAGTAAAATGCGGTTGACATCGCTACTTTTTTGGTATTTAATCAACACGATCAGATATATGTGAAAAGATGAGTGGTAAATAACAGTGAAATTGAGGGTGATGCTTAAACAGCAAAAGTTTTTTGTATACACCCATAAACGATAAAATTTTGGGAGTATGAATTTTGATTAGGGAGGGAGTTTTATGCACATTCTGGTTTTTGTTAAACAAGTTCCGGATGCTTCTCAGGTTAGGGTAAACTATGAAACCGGAACATTAATAAGGGAAGGTGTTCCGGCTATTCTGAATCCGTTTGAGGAGCATGCGGTTGAAGAGGCAGTTAGGCTAAAAAATGAATACGGCGGCAAGGTAACCATTATTACAATGGGTCCTCCGCAAGCTTCAGAGGCGCTCAAACAGTGCCTTTCCAGAGGAGCGGATAAGGCGTATCTTTTAAGTGATAGAATCTTTGCAGGTTCGGATACTCTTGCTACCTCTTATGCCCTTTATGAGGGTGCAAGAAAGATTGTGGAGTTGGAGGGAGATGTTGATCTCTTTTTTGCCGGCAAACAGGCGATAGATGGAGATACTGCGCAGACGGGTCCCGGAATAGCAACGAGATTTAATCTTCCGCTGATTACATATTTAATCAAAATCGATGAACTTAATTTGGAAGAAAAGTATGTAATTGCAACAAGATTGACAGAGTTCGGCCAAGAAACGATTAAGGCGCCGATTCCGGTATTTTTTACGGTTGAAGAAAGTCTTAATATCCTCTCCCACTCGCCGCTGCCATATCTGATAAAGGCTGAGAAAGCAGAAATAGAGTTACTTTCCGGAAAAAATGTTCCCCTTGATAAGGAGCAGTGCGGTTTGAAACATTCGCCAACTATGGTCAAAAAGGCTTTTACTCCGGAAAAACGGCAGCGTGGAGCAACATTATCGGGAACTTTTGATGATGTGGTAAGTCAGACGGCTGATAAGATTGCGCCGTTCTTAAAAAAGGTTTCCTGAGAGGTATATTATGATTGATTTATCAAAAAAAGATTCTGATATTAGCCATTATAAAGACATTTGGGTTTTTATTGAACAAACGGATGGAAAACCGGCAGCAGTATCATTCGAACTTTTAACAAAGGCGAGAGAACTTGCGTCACAGAGAGGATGCGGCGTTGTTGCCGCCGCAGTAGGCAAATCGGTTTCTCATCTTGCTGCTGACGTTTTTAAATATGGGGCCGAAAAGTTTTACATAATCGAAAATGAAATTTTTGCGAATTACAGAACTGAACCGTATCGTGATGCTATTTGCGAGCTTGTAATAAAATATAAACCAGAAGTATTTCTTGTTGGTGCAACAACGCAAGGCAGAGATCTTTCGGGAACTGTTGCAACTGCGCTTAGGACGGGATTGACTGCCGATACTACCGGTCAGGAGATTGATCCAAAAACCGGATATCTCTGGATGACGAGACCAACTTTTGGCGGCAATCTAATGGCTACTATTTACTGTCCGAAGCACAGACCTCAGATGTCAACGGTGAGACCCGGAGTTTTTAAAGCTGTTCCGGTTGATGATCCCAAAGAGGGTGAAATTATTAGCGAGAAGATTAATTTTACTGAGGATCAGATTGTCAAAAAGATATTAAAGAAGGTCATTTCCGGCGAAGGAGCCGTGAATCTCGGCTTTTATGATGTTATAGTTTCAGGCGGAAAAGGGATGGGCAGTAAGGAAAATTTTGGCATGATAAAAGAACTTGCCGATTTATTGGGAGGAACATGGGCCGGATCACGCATGGCTGTTCAACTGGGCTATATTCCTCAATCCAGACAGGTAGGACAGACCGGCCAAACCGTACATCCGAAACTTTACATTGCGTGTGGAATTTCCGGAGCTATCCAACACCTTGTAGGCATGCAGACATCCGATACGATAATCGCGATAAATACTGATCGGGAGGCACCCGTTTTTGATGTTTCCAACTATTGTATTGTTGAGGATGCTGTAAAATTTTTGCCTAAACTGATAGAGAAACTAAAAAATATGCAGAAATTCGGAGGATAGTATGAGCGATATTAAATATGATGTTGCAATTGTTGGTGCCGGACCTGCGGGTTTATCGGCTGCTATCGTTCTTGCTAAGGCCGGCGTAAATGTCATTGTTATAGAACGTGGCCGGTTTCCCGGTGCTAAAAATGTTATGGGAGGAGTTTTTTACACCGATTGCATGAAGGGTATTGTGGAAAAGTTTCCAAACGGTGCGCCGGTAGAAAGACACATTGTTGAACAAAGAATGTGGATGATAGATGATGAATCCTACGTTGGATTTGGCCATAAAAATGCAAAATTCGACAAGGAACCATATAATTGTCATACGGTTTTTAGAGCCCAGTTTGATAAATGGCTGGCAAAACAAGCAACTGATGCCGGAGCATTGATTGTGAATCAAACGGTTGTAACCGAGCCTATTATGAAAGATGGAAAGGTTGTTGGAATAAAAACCGGAAGGCCGGAAGGGGACATTAAGGCTAATTGTGTTATTGTTGCAGATGGAGTTAATTCTCTAATGGCAAAATCGCTTGGCTTTAGAACGAAACTCAAAAAAGAATCTGTTGCTTTGGCTGTCAAAGAGATAATCGGTTTAGATGAAAAGGTGATAAATGATAGATTTAATGTTACCGGAGGCCAGGGTGTTACTATTGAGATGACAGGAAGTCTTTTTAAAGGTGCTGAAGCTATGGCGTTTTTATATACAAACAAAAAATCTGTCTCGCTTGGTGTCGGTATGATAATTGAAGATATGATAGAGCATAAGATCAACCCCAATGAGCTTATAGAATCTCTTAAAAAACATCCTGCAATCAGCCCGCTTATTGCAGGAGGCGAGACCAAAGAGTATCTTGCGCATATGATTCCGGAGGGAGGATATAATGATATGCCTCAGCTTGTCGGTGATGGAATAATGATAGCAGGTGATGCTGCTACAATGGTCAATGCTGTCCATAGAGAAGGTTCGAATTTAGCAATAACATCAGGAAAACTTGCTGCTCAAACATATCTGGAAGCCGCCGAAGAAGGAGATTTTTCATCTGCATCGCTTTCGTCTTATGTTGATAAGCTTCAGGAAAGTTTCGTTATGAGTGACTTAAAAAAATACAAAGCTCTTCCCAAACTTCTTCAAAAAAATAGACAACTGCTTGATAAATATCCTAAATTGATGAATGACGCAGCCTTCGAACTTCTAACTGTTGACGGAGTTTCAAAACAGGAAAAACAGAAGCATATCTGGAAGAATATGAAGCAGCAGATCGGGTTTACCAATATGCTGAAAGATCTGTACAAGATATGGAGGAGTGTCGGATGAGACTTGAAGATAAACTGTATTTAATCGGATTTAAGGTTGATGAGGTCGGAGGATCTCATCTTGCAATAAAAGATAAATCAACCTGTCTTGTATGCGAGATGAAACAATGCTTGTATGTATGTCCGTGTGGTGTTTACGAGATTGATGAAATTAAGAATGAGATATCGATCAATTATGATGCATGCGTAGAGTGCGGAACATGCAGAGTAAGTTGTGATGATATTGATTGGCGTTATCCGCGCGGAGGATTTGGAGTTTCTTATAAATTTGGATAATTATAGATACTCTTTCTGCTGAAATTTTCAATCTGACACTGGCAATGACAGAGAAAATCTTATGATAAATTTTTTGCAGAATTTAAAAAAGGTTATTGCAGAAAAGAGAAATCGATAGTACACAGGTGAGGATACCGGAGGACTTGAGCCGGTATCCTCTGTTTTTTTCCTTTTATCAATCTGTATCCGGGAAAGTAAGACAAATCTATGCTTTTTGCAGCAGGTTTTCTATATGCAGAGTTTACAAATTAGACGGTGAGTTTTTTTGGAGAGCTTTATGAGGTTTTCTATATGCTTGCGTTTTGCTTCTTTGAACTAATTCGTTAGTCCCTCGGAAGTGTGCCTCCTCTCATGGCAAACCATCTCACAAACAGCTGTGAATTTGTTTACTATACAGTGGTCCCATTATATATGCACCGGACCTGCAATAGTTTCAAAATTGTATACTTCATGATAAATAACTATGCAGAAAGATTATTTTGAGAAACTTAAGATCCACCGTTCGATATCCATACTCCAATCCTGAAGCTTCTGGATAGGTGCAAAGTTGGCGCCTATATTATTTATTGCAGTCAGCTCTCCTGATAGTATCAGTATCCCAAGTGCTATGAAAAGAAAACCTGATATCAAATTGTTTGTGTGTATAAAAATTGTTTTATTGCCTATTTTCAGTTCGTATGCTTTGCCTTTCATAATTTTATAGATAAAACTGCTTTTACTCTTTTGAAGATATGTTGATAGAAGCATAAGAGGCAATGCTAAACCTAATCCATATATAAATAGCAGGATTCCTCCTTGATAAGCTGATTTTACAGTAGATGCCATAACAAGTATTGTGGCTAAAATCGGTCCTACGCAAGCCGTCCATGATACAGACAGCAGAGTTCCGAAAAAAAACGATCCTGTATAGGTGGCAGGTCGTTTGGGGTTAACCTTAAGGCCGGAGAATTCCCATCCTGAAAGTATACCAATACCGAAAATTAATATTATTGCTCCGGCTACCTGAGAGAAAACCGGTAGATTGCTTCTAAGAAAACCGCCGATAGTAGTAGCACTCATTCCAAGCAGGCTAAATATAAGTGAAAATCCGATAAAAAATGAAATACTCATACCGATAACATTTTTTTGTGCACTCTTCAAGGTGTACGCCATATAGGCAGGAAGTATCGGAAGGGTGCAGGGTGATGTAAAGGAAAGTATTCCTGCCATAAATGCTGCAATCGATAAAATTATCATCAATCCTCCGTGTATACCAATTGAGTTATTGCGGTTGCTGCCGGCAAAGTTGATTTAAGCGCATATCTATATAGTCCGGAACGATTATCCTGAGTTCTCAAATTGGTTTTCTCTGTATTGTAAATTTTGGTAATAGTCCCGATGCTGCTGCATATAATTCGAAACACTCAGAGTTGATAGAGATATTTTTGATACTTCCATATTAATAAATTAAGGCGATAATTGGGCCGGCAAATCACAATTATCCGTTTCAAAATCGCAGCTGTCTGTTTTGTTAAGCTTTAATTCATCAAGCATTTTACTGCTGTTTATATTGGTATTTTTTTTGAACAGCTGTTTGGTGATCTGATTTTCCCCAATAAACAGTTGAATATTTTTGTCCTTTACTATCAGAACCGGTACGCTTTTGATGCCGTTATTTATAAGAAAACCTCTTGCTTCCTTCAAGTTTATCATCTTGACGGTTTTTCTGCCGGTTTTTATTTTTTGTATAATGTTGTCACAATGAGGACAGGATGAACTATATATCAGACTTGTTCCCTGCGAGGGGTACCAGATCGGAATATAAAGTACTCTGCTCAGCAAAATTAGAGCTGCAAAACTGGCAACAGCCATGTAAAAAACCGTTCTGTCTGCGCCCTTTCTGAAAAATCTTATTAGGAACAGCAAACCAATTATGATTGCTATTCCAACGCAAATATTACAGAAATCATGAATATAAAACAGCTGAAAGCCGAGTAAGGCACCTTCGGTAATTAAAGACAGAGAGATTATGAAATCAATTAAAGATGATAATTTGCTATAGAATGATGCGATTATAAAAAATGAGAACAATATTAACCCAGCAATTACAAACGGTTTATCTCCAAAAGGTGTAATTTGACCTACGATTAGGCATCCGCTGGTTTTGCATATTGGCGAGGATACAACTATTCCATAAATCTCACCTGCGCTAAGAGCCAGACCAATAACCGAAAGCAGTCTGAATATTGTTTTTATTCTCATAATCGGCAGAGATGTTAGCACAACAAATAGAAATTGTCCACCGATAGAAATCGCTTATTTTGAGCTATTGATAGTTTTTAATTGAAAATTGCATTAATCTTCTGCCTGCAGCTAATTCCGGATTTTTTTGTCGGCGGTATTCTCATAATTGTTCACGGATTAATAGGAGCAGCTTAAAACATTCTATAGCTTTGAGATATTTATTTTTATGTAATTAGATAAATTTCCAATATGTCGTTAATGTCTTTTTTTTGCCTCAAATTTCAGTCTGTCTCTAAATTTTGGATGAGCAATATTTATTAGCTCATCCGTTCTTTCCTTTAAAGTTTTCCCAAAAAGATTTACCGCACCATATTCAGTTACTATCCAGCATATATCTGCTCGTGTAGTTACAATTCCCGAGCCGTTCAGAAGATTTGGTACGATCCGACTTACTGTTCCATGTTTTGCCAGACTCGGGAACGCTATTATAGGAACGCCTCCTTCGCTTTCCGTGGCGCCTCTGATAAAATCAAGTTGTCCTCCAAAACCGCTGTATATATAGCTTCCTATTGAATCTGAACATACTTGACCGGTCAGATCTACCGATACTGCCGAATTTATCGCAACCGTATTGGGATTTTGGGCTATTATGAACGGATCGTTTACATGATCGACAGGGTGAATTTCAAAAAGAGGATTATCGTTTACATAATCATAAAGGTTTTTGCTTCCCATTATAAATGTGCAGATAATCTTCCCTTTGTGAAGTTTTTTTCTGTTTCCTGTGATTATTCCTTCCTTTTTCTACGGCATTAACTATTCCTTCCGTAGCCATTTCCGTATGTATGCCGAGATCTTTTTTGTTGTCTAATGAAGAAAGCACGGCATCAGGTATTGTTCCGATCCCAAGCTGCAGCGTCGAACCATCCTTTATGAGATCGGCAATAGTAAGTCCAATACTTTGCTCAACATCACCGAATGTTTTTGAATCAAGCGTTATGATTGATTCGTCTACCTCAACAAATTGATCAACGCTTGAAACATGTATAAATGAATCACCCTGCACTCTCGGCATTTTTTTGTTTACCTGGCATATTACTTTTTTTGACCATTCTGCGGCAGCTTTGGATGCCAGAACCTCGACACCAAGGCTTAGAAAACCATATTCATCCGGCATAGACGTATGAAGCAAAGCAACATCAGGAGGATCCTCTTTTATAGCTACAGGTATTCTATGAAGGTGAATCGGAATATAGCCTAATTGCATGTTAACCGCATCTCTGTCTGCGGATCCCACGAAAAACGCTTTGTGTTTTATCCTGCCGTCTCTTTCTGCCTGTTTCAATCTGTCGCTGCCTGCAAGTACAGCGTGTGCAAGCGTTATATTTATTAATTGATCGGAATCTGCGTGTCTTGCCAGGGCGTCAAGCAAAACGGTTGGAGTGGCGGCATTTCCGCTTACATACACCAGATTTCCCGATTTTATGGAGCTCACGGCTTCATCGGCGCTGACAATACCGTTTTTATAGATAGATTGCCAATTCATGGCCTTCTCCC
>JAADFJ010000072.1 GCA_013152955.1 Campylobacterota bacterium | reverse complement strand
CGATGAACCAATGATTTGATCATGGAATACACAACTAGTGTAATTTGCAGTGATAGAGCCGGCATTAGATATACCATATAATAGTGATTATCTCTGCCAATAAGTATTAACGATAAAATAACCAACACCAATGCTATCAGCGCATACAAACACTCATACGTTAAAAAACGATCACTCCCTCTCCTAATAGCATAAACACTGAGAAAAGTTGTTATCACTAGAATTCCCAACCCAGGAAGGTGTCGAAAAAATTTTGCTTCTAAATAATATTTAATAAAAATATCCAAACTAAATCTTTTACTACTGTTATTAATCACATTCAGTGTGTTATATAATTCATGCCAATGTGTAATTACATACAGAGAAAAAGAAATACTTGTACCAATCAAGAAAAATAATATAATTTTTTTCAAATCAACTTTAATGATATCCTTAATTATATATTGATAAACGGTCACTGAAATAATATATGGAATGGCCATAACAAACATTGGATGAATCGTTGCTCCTAAGCCAAAAAGCAAACCAGACAATAAGGGCTTCTTTAGTGACCAACATAGAATAATTAATGTTATTAACAAAAAATTTAAAGCATCTGGCCTAGCTGTATGTGCAATCGCGATGACAGGTTCCATAGCCATTAAGATGAGGATGCTTACCATCGCCACTTCGTTGTTAAATCCTAATTTTATCAACGTAATATACGTGACGATTAAAGCGACTATGACCAACAACATTGAAAAATAAAGACTGCTTTCCCAACGATAATCAAAAAAACTGAGAATAACCCCGTATAGATAAGCGTGAACTCTTCCAAATTGCAAAAGCCCAGGTCCTTCAAATACAATATCGGTTAGTTCATTGTGATGATAATAGTTATAAATTAGTGATGTTGTCCAAGCATCATCAAGGTTAAATATCATATATCTTGGTACCAATAAAAAATAAATCGTCACTAGACAAAGAAGACAGAATGCAACAAAATATTTCGTTGAGACTAAAAAATAATTTTCCTTTGTCATAATATTACACCTAACATTCAGCAACCATTTAATCGTTATTCCAAACCTAAAAAAAAATGATCAAAAATTTTTCATATCTGAAATGATGTATCGCGGTCGAGCTTTAACTTCGCTATATATTTTACCCATATATTCCCCCAACACTCCGATACAAAGAATTTGGACTCCCCCAAGAAAATACATCGGTAATACTGTTGACGCCCAACCAGGAATGGCGAAATTCGTAAAATATTTTGTCCACAAAACCCATAATGTAATTGACATCGACCCTAAAAATGTCAAAAAACCAATCAATGTAATAATACGAAGCGGAATAACAGAGAAAGAGGTTACCGCATCAAGCGCCAATGAAATCATTCGCCTAATGGGATATTTGGATTCACCTGAATAACGTTTTTCCCGGTCATAATAAACTATTTTTGAATTAAACCCGAGCAAGGGAACCAAGCCTCTCAAATATAAGTTCACTTCTTTATATTGCTTTAAATTCTCAATCGCACGCCGACTCATTAAACGAAAGTCTGCATGATTATCAATTGAGTCAGAACCGGTTAACATTCTAATTATTTTATAAAATAACTCCGCTGTAAATCGCTTAAAAAAATTATCTACTTGCCGCTTTTTTCTTACACCATAGACAATATCAAAATCGTTAAGATAGGCTTCAACCATTGCTTCCACAATAAATATATCATCTTGCAAATCAGCATCAATCGTTATCAATGCGTCACCACGGGCCATAAAAAGTCCCGCCAGTAGCGCATTCTGATGCCCTCGATTCTTTGCCAGTTTGATCCCACAAAAATGTTGATCACGAGCACAGCTCTCTTTAATTAACGTCCAAGTTTTATCTCGACTACCATCATCAACAAAATATATTCTAGAATCATTTTCTATTTTACCTTTTTCAATCAAACCAATTAATAAACTAAATAATCGATTTGACGTTTCTTCTAAAACATCCTCTTCATTATAACAAGGCACCACAATACCTAACTTCATTTTCCCCTCCGGTCGAGGATCATATAAAAAATTACTGGCTTAACTTGCTGCACATTAAGTAGGTTACCAGAATTATCGCCAATTTATCTATTTTCAAACGGCGATAGGCGTCACTTTGATTATACTCAGCACGGCCATAAACTATCATTTTCGTCACCCATCTTTGGGCTACCTTCGCCTAAATTTCCTACTTTTAGTGACCAATCTTCCCTCACAAAATCCTCAAAATAGCACAACTATTCCTGCGGTTTTGCTCCATCAGATCGGCCAAATCTGGGCGCGAAAAATTTCACCTTATAGCCGTGCTGAGTATAACTCTGACAGTTGAAAAATCAACCACCAACAAAAGGTTAATTTGCGAGCAATTCGCTGCATTCTTCTCCTTTTTTAAATCGAGTGAGCAAGACTATTCGTGTCAGACATTATAGCGCGGGTGGCGCGTACAAGATGACATAAATTGGCGGATATATTGTTTAGGAATGGGCACACAATAACCTCCCGATTTCTCCCGTTCTTCAAAGCTTCCGCTCCTTGCCTACTTCCCTGTAGGCAATCACAAAAGCTCGAAACAGAACGACTATTCCTGCACTGTTGTTCACTCAGAAAGAACGAATACAAACCCAATCTAGGCGCCAAACAGGGCAATGATTACATGCCCATTCCTTGTCGTTATTGCGGTAACCTTATGCAATATGCAGGGATAGAAAAAAATCGAAGATTTTGCTCATGAACGAAAGTCGAGGCTAAAGAAGCTTATTGGTTTAGAAAATAGCGTTCCTTTTCACGATACATTACGCCGAGTACTCGGAAATCTGGACCTCAAATTATTTCAAACGCGTTTTATACCCATAGCGTTATGGGTTTAGGTCTTTTTAATTTGATCTCACTTGGTCTTTAATTACACAGAAATTTTTCTTAAGTTGATAATACACCCAGTATTACCTCTTTCAGAAAAATTCTTGTAAAATTGATTTTTCTCGTAATTTTCATCGGGTTATTTATTGCGTTTTTTTATTCGAATAAGCCATTTCAACCGGCAATTTTTCCACGACCCTGGAATCCATGTTGAGCCTCATTAAAAATCCGCTCGGTTTCTAATGAAGGTTGTACATCAAAGCCAGTTTGCAACGCCTTTTTGCAAGCCTCGTACACAACAGCGGTTTTAGAGAACTGTCCATGAGAAATATGCAACTTCATTAGCATACAATACGCTTGTTCCTCAAGTGGATTGACGGTGAGCAATTGTTCCAGACAATTTT
>JAADFJ010000071.1 GCA_013152955.1 Campylobacterota bacterium | reverse complement strand
TTCGGAACGAGACTTGATCGATAAAGGTGATTTGTGCATCGATTAATGGTGATTTTTCTGTCACGACAAGATCCTTTTCTTTATACGGTTGTGGCAATTTTATGATTGATTGATTTCATTGGATATAATCCTTATCCTTTATAATTGTGTGAATTTTATCTGAGTTTAAAAGAAAATATTAATATATTTTTGTTATTTTCGTAATATCTGTAACAAAAAATAATAGAAACTAATTCAACATGTGCGCAAAAATATGACAGCTGTATTCCATAGTGTTTCTGAATGGTTGCCTCAAACCGAAAACTGGATTTATAACCAAATCCGTTTCCTTCCTGATCATATTGTGCCACATATCTTGTGTGAAAAAACCATAAATAAAGATCAATTCTTGCTACCCAATATACATTCATTATCCGAACTTGCTAAAACGCGGATTTGGCTTGATAAAGGGTTCAGAAAACTGGGTCTTAGAAATCATCTGGCATTTTCCGTGCGTGAAATGAAAAAATACCGAGCTCAAGTTCTGCACTCGCATTTCGGTAATATGGCTTGGCAGGATATTGGTGCTGTGAAGCACTTAGATATTCCTCATCTTGTGACATATTATGGCTATGATGTGAATTATTTACCTAAGCAAGACGGGCGTTGGGAGAAAAGATATCATCAGTTATTTCAATCTGTAGACCGGGTTTTATGTGAAGGGCCTTATATGGCTAAATCGATTCAAGCCTTAGGTTGCCCTCCTGAAAAAACCATCGTGCAACACCTAGGAGTCGCGGTTAAGGATATTGTTTTTAAATTGAGGGAGTGGCATCCCAGTCAAACATTGCGTGTATTGATTGCGGCAAGTTTTTTAGAGAAAAAAGGTATTCCTTATGCGATTGAAGCCTTGGGGCGAATAAAACACGATGTGTTATTAGAGATCACTATCATTGGTGGTGCCCGTCAAACGAGAAATGCTAGCCAGGAAAAACAAAAAATAAATACTTAAAGCGATTGAGGTAAATGGTTTACAAAAAAACACCAAATTATTAGGTTATCAAAATCACGAAAGATTAATTAAAGAAGCGTATCAACATCATATTTTTCTATCGCCGAGTGTGACTGCCAGTGATGGTGATTGTGAAGGTGGCATACCGATGAGTATTATTGAAATGGCAGCCACCGGAATGCTAATTGTAGGTACTCGGCATTGTGATATACCTGAAGTTATCTCGGAAGGTGAGACGGGTTTGCTCGCTGATGAAAGAGATGCCTATGGCTTGGAAGAAAGCATTCGATGGTTATTAAATAATGTAGATAAATGGCCTGGCATATTACAAGCAGGTCGTCATCGAATCGAAAAAGAATATGATGTTGGTATTCAAGCAGAACGGCTTGCCAATATTTATCATAGTGTCACTTAATTTCATTGGTATATTATCTCCCATGAATCCAGGCTTAGTTTCAGTTATTATTCCGACTAAAGATCGTTTGGAATTACTCCATCGGGCGGTCCATAGTGTTTTACAACAGACCTATCAAAATATTGAAATTATCATTGTTGATGATGGTTCAAATCAGCCATTTTCCATGGAGATTGATGATCCACGTATTAAGTTATTGGTTAACCCTGTTTCTTTAGGAGGTGCGGCGGCGCGTAATATAGGATTACAAGCGGCTCGGGGTGAGTTTATTTGTTTGTTAGATGACGATGATTATTATTTGCCGAGCAAAATTGAAGCGCAACTATTTTTTCTAAAAAAAAATCCAGATATTGATTTAGTTTTTTCGAAAGTTGATTTGTTAAAAGAAAATTCCACTGAAGTATTAACGGTAATCGAGGATGGATATTCTTTTAATGTGATCGATAATTTTTTTCGATGGAATGTCATTCATACTAACAGTTCGCTTTTTAAAAATAAAGTTATCAAACAAGTACAATTTGATGAACGCCTTAAAAAATATCAAGATATGCAATTTTATTTAGAGATTTCTCTTAAATTTATTATCGATTATTTACCTAAAACAGTGGCTGTCTGGAATGTTGATGGGGATCGAAAACAAATTACCTCAAAAAAATCTGTCAATGACTTTAATAAGGAATATGTGAATTTTTCGTTGATTTGCGAAAAATTTAATCATGTATTAGAGCAAGATGTAAAATTAAAAAATCAGTATATTCGGCGCTTGTCATTTACTGCCATTAGAGCAAATAAATATCGTGAAGCCTTTCATTTATTGAAGCGGCATCAGATTAAATTTATAGTAATATATTTAGTATTTTTTGTGGTTCTGGAAAAAATTCCTATCATATTGAAGTTACGTTATAAGCTTATGTGGATGTTAAATAGAGTTAATTGAGTCAGCCGATGTATATCAGATTTACGAGGTTATTAAAATAATGGGATGGTCGCGTATTTTAGGTGCTCAGATGGTGCTATTATTTATGGCTATTACCTTTACTGCCGGCGGTGTTACTCAGATTGATAATTCAGACTTAAGTCAGGGAGGTATCAATGTATGGTCTATTTCTAAAGGTGTAATTTATCTTTTTCCCATTGTCATGCTACTTGTGCTGAGTTTAATACGACCTGTTTTTTTTCATTCTTTTTTATATGTATTAAAGGTATTTTGGATTCTTATTATATTTTTAGTGCTGGCTGGTATTGAATTAATTTGGGCGAGTTCATATGAATATTCATCAATAAAGCTAGCTATTTTTTGTGTGTCGGTACTTTCACTATTTTCTCTTTGTGCTCAATATTTTGCTATTTATCAAAAGACAGCAAACCTCTTAATCTATCGGCATTTATTATTCAGTTTAACAATAATTTCCTTGGTTTTATTGTGTTTAGCTTTAACTCAGCCAGTGGCGGGACGCAATCTTTTTGGCGGATTTGTACATCCAAATGAAGTCGCTTCATTGTTTGGTAGTGGATTTTTGTTAACGTTATACTATAAAGCTAAATTGCAGGAAATTGGTGTGCTGACAATGAAAAATTGTTTTTCTTTATACGCTTTTTTATTGATATCCATCATTGTTTTTATATTTTGTTTTTCACGAGGAGCGATGATGGCTTTTTTTATGGGTTACTTTGGAGCATTATTTTTATCCTATTTATTTAAGCAATCCTCAAAGTTTGTTTTCTTAATATTTGGCTTATCCGTTATTATGGTATTAGGTTATTTTCTCGCGGATTTAATCGCGAGTCTATTGGCCAGAGAAAAAGATGGCTCAGATTTGAAAAACTTAACCGGCCGAACTTTTATTTGGCAAATGATTTTTCAGCAACTCAATATGAAAGCGTTATTGGTTGGGCATGGTTATGGTGCTATTAGTCCAAAAATTACTGTGCAATTAGGTCATGTCGCTTTGGCGGGGGCTCACAATAGTTATCTTCAGGTGTTGGCCGGTACTGGGTTGCCTGGTTTAATGCTTTTTATTGGATTCTTATTGGCTGCTTTTAACAAATTTAAAAGAAATTTGCTGCAATCCTTGAATTATAAGGTTGATTTTCTTATTGGTATTTTCTTATTGATGATTGTGAATGGGGCGAGCGAAGGATTTTTTGGTATCAACTTGTCAGCCCCTTTCGGTTTTTTTATTTTTATTTATTTTACCTTGGTTCTTAATTTAAAATCAAAAATACGTGGTTAGGAATGAGCTCGTGATCACTTCCCTGTTTCGCACCCAGGTTGGGGTTTGTATTCGCCTAAAGCGCCTACTTCTGGGGTTTGTTCTGAGTAAACCAAAGCGTAAGAATCGACGTTCTATTTTGAGTTTTTGTGAGGGAAGAACGGGCGAAGACAAGCCGAAGATGGGATGCAAAACCGATAAGTGATTGCGTGCCCATTCCTTAGCTAATCGTGATTGACTCCAATTGACTGTCTATTGCCTGAGTCATATTTTTCAAATAATGTGACTCATCATAGTTTTTGATAAAAATTTCTCTGCCTGCTTCACCATGAATTTTAAGATATCGAGTATTATTTGCATAGTAGTTTAGTTTGTCGGAAAGATCATTGGGATTTCCTGGTTCAAAAAATAAACCTGTCACGTCATTGACGATAATATCACGCAACCCACCATGTTGTGCAGCAATCACTGCGCGTCCATAACCCATCGCTTCTATCGCAACTAAACCAAAGGGTTCTGGTTTTAGTGATGGAACGACCACTAGATTCGACCAGAGATAATGATGTGTTGGATCTTCAGTAAATTTACATACTTGAACACGCTTGCCAAGCATGAGTTTGTTAATATTTTCGATGATTTCTTGTTTGAAATGATATTTTCGATGATTTCTTGTTTGAAATGCATTTGGTTTTGATAGACATCACCAACCAGTCGGACTTCAATACCATGCTTTATCGAATCAGATAGTAAATAAAGTGATTGGAGCAATAACATCTGGCCTTTTTTGGTGCTAAAACGGCCAATGAGTAAGATTTTTAAGTGCGGTATATCATTTATAGGTGCATTGATTTTTATATTTGTGCCGTTTAGGATAACACATGTTTTACGGTTTTTTGGAAGTATAAAAGCGTGTTTTGTCGGTTGAGAATTAAATATCACAAGCCCGGATGAGATATTTAATACACAAGAGAGTATGATTTT